>NZ_QNQN01000071.1:0-289837 GCF_004103285.1 Pseudoalteromonas sp. A757 | reverse complement strand
GCTCATTGAATTCTGATTTTGATACCTTTCGGTATCGAATTGACTGTGCTGAATAAACTATGTTTATTCTGTTGGTCACTCAGTTCAATTGAGACTCTAAATTTGTTTGCGTCATCTAGCGAACTAGAATCTGCTGTTAGAACTCAATCTGTACGAGTGCCCACACAGATGATTGCTTCATATTTTTAAAGAACGTTTCGAAACATTTCGTTGTTTCGAGGGATGTGCATTCTAAGCATTCCCAATTTTTTGTCAACACTTAATTTTGAATTTCTTTATCAGAAGTTTCGAACTTAAGTTTTACTTGACGCTAACTCGCTGCTGCTTTGCTTTTCAGCGTAGCGCCCCGTGTCAGTGGGGTCGCATTATAGGGCGATCCGATTTTAGTGCAACCCTTTTTTTAAAGAAAATTGCGAAAAAACGTTTATTCGAGCAAAAACAAAACAACCAGTATATAAAACAAACAAAAACACCCGCATTAGGCGGGTGTTTCGCGATTTGAAGCTCAGTGATAGTCTATAAATTAAAACTTATACTCGATACCTAAGCCTAGATAATCCTTTTCTACTTGATTGTCTGCATCAAATGTTGAGTAGAAACCATAAACCTTCGCGTTTTTAGCAAGCTTGTAATCAACACCGACAGAAACACCATCTACTTTGTCACCAGCATCAAAGTCAATAACTTGATATTGTGCTTTCAAGGTTGCATTACCCAATTTGTAAGCTGCATTTAGTAAATAGCCATCGGCCTCTGCACTACCATCCACCTTTTCTTGTGTCTGGTACATTGCACCAAGTTTGACATCAGCTACTTTACCTTGAACAGTAAAACGAACCGTGTCATAGCCATTTACTTCGCTATCTGCCGCAATCGCTGCATAAATAGTTGACTCTTTCAACCCGGCATCGCCATAGGTTAGCGCAGTAGAGAAACCATTTTCACCTTCTTCACTGTCTTCAGCAATAAAGCTTCCTAATACTCTAAAGCCATTAAAGCTTGGTGATTTGTAGGAGATTGAGTCACCTAAGCGATTTTCGCCTTTAAAGAGAACCTTAATGTCACCCTCGAGGTCGTTGAACTGATCTAACTTACCTTGAGACTGTTTTAATGCAGTGTCATTACGGCCGATAACTACTTCACCGAAGCTACCTTTTAAACCCACGTACTGGTTACGTGCGGTAATATTGTCTTTATCACCTTTTGAATCAGCGTCAGAGACATCTACTTGGAACTCAAGCTTATAAATAACTTCTAAACCAGAATCTAATTTCTCAGAACCTTTGAAACCAAAGCGAGATGCGTTACTTTTAATTTCAGTAACTGAGCCTGCACCATCGTCAGAAGATTGTACCGATACATTCGCTTTACCATAAACATCAACTTCAGCGTTGGCTTGAAAAGTGAATGCACTTAATAATGATAGCGCTAAAGCAGTCTTAGTTAGTTTCATGTGTATTTCCTCAATATCGCAACACGTATTTTTCAAAACACGCGCAGTTTGACATTGGTAAATGACAAAAATATTACACATAAAATATTTCTGAAAATAAAGTGACACCCAACCTTAAGAAATACGTCACAAAAGATTCATTATAAGAATTACTTCACCGCCCCCAGTAAGTTTACGATGGTTTCTATCTGCTCTAATTGGTCGTTATCTTTGTGGTATGCCACAAAGATCTCTCTTGAGTTACTTTCTACTTCATCAACTTGAGTCAACCTTTCTGCCTCAATGGACTCTAACGCTAGTGCTTCTGGCACAAATGCAGAGCCGCCACATTGGAGAATAAGGTCGAGTGCTATTCGACCAGTGCTGGTTCTAAAATAAGGAGGGGTTGCGCCAGTAAATTGTTTTGCATGCCAAAGAGAAAAAGCGGTTCCCCAGTCAACATAAACGTATTGGTTGTCAAAAAAGTCTTCTTTTGTTGCATTGTCAAAAGTGCTTACAGGAATAATAGCAAGATCGCTGATCGGCTTAACAACCAGTTCATCGACTTTGGGCGGATCGAACAGTACAGCAAGATCTAGTGTTCGCTCTAATAATAATCGCGTGCTTTCTTGCTGAGCTTTCACTTCAGCAACAAGCGATACCCCAGGCATAGCGGATACAATATGGTTAATCCCGAATTGTAAAAATGCGTCCCAAATATTAGCAGTGCCACTCAGTGACAATTGCTTATGCATATTATTTGCGAGTGCAACATCGACCTTGGCCCGCTGCATCCCAGTTAAAATCATTTTGGCGTGTGGTAACAACCTTTCACCAGGCGCCGTTAACTGAATATTGTTACGCTGGCGGATAAAAAGGTTCACTCCTAAGCTTTGTTCAAGTTGGCGGATCCTAAAGCTTACAGCTGACTGAGTGATGTATAAATTTTCTGCCGCCCGGCCAAAATGACGGGTTTTGACAACTTCGACAAAAGTTTTTAATAGATCTATGTCCATTTTTCTTCCTGACGATAAAAATTACTCGTTTAAAAAATTATAAAACTTGGTCCATACTCCAGCCAGATAAACTTAGAGGACTCAGTTATGGATCATAATTTAGCGACTTTGAAAAATGCATTTGCAAGCCCCAGAGCCTTTTATGATGACGCCAACTTCCCTAGAGGATTCGGACGCAGTGGTCACTTCACACTACAAGAAGCCGAAATTCTTGAACGCTGTGGTGCCACGTTAAGAAGCTTATACAGCAAAGCAGCAGAACCTCAAAACAGTTTCCAATCCCAATTTGTTCAGGTAATGGAAGGGTTAATCCCCCCAACTAACGCTGTCGAAAAAGCTTGGGCTAAATATTTGAAGCATACTACGTGTAAAACAAAGTTTCACACGCTATTTGGACGCTCTAAAGTTCAAAATGATGGGAGCGTGGTTATCCCAGCAGATATTGACGACGAGCTATAAGCAAAATAGCCCATAAACTATCAAGCTTAGGCGTCAAAAGAGTTGTATTATTTTCTCTTATTGGCGTCTACATTGTTTCCTCATATAAAAACATCTCAATCTCAAATCACACATCGCGCGCTATCTTTCTAACATTTTGTTCTTAGTCATCACCTGTTTATTCTCACAAGCATTGCAATTAAGCGCAGTTGGGTTAAGAATTAGTAAAACAGGAAATGATTGGCAAAAGTTGTGTTACGGAAAATCTTAATCATTGAAGACACCCCCACAATTGCAAAGGTGCAAAAGCACATTGCTACCACGGTGGGATACCATGTAGATATTGCAGAGTCTTTGGCTGAAGCCAAAGTTTTATTATCACAGCATGATTATTTTTGTGCCGTGGTAGACTTTGTGTTACCTGATGCGCCGCTTGGCGAAGCCATTCCCTATACGGTTAAGGCTGACGTTCCTACTATTGTTATGACAGGTAACCTCGAGAGTCAAACTCGCTCAATCGTAGAGCAGTACCCTATTATTGACTATATAACTAAGGAAAATAAGCAAGCCTATCATTATTTACGGCGCCAATTAGAGCGTCTACCAAGAAATGAAAATGTCAGAGTACTAGTTGTGGACGATTCTATTTCGTCGAGGCATTATGTGTCAGCGCTCCTCGCTCGCCATAAATACCAGGTACTAGAGGCCTGCGATGGCTTAGAAGCGCTCGCGGTATTAAAAGACAATCCCGATATCTCCGTGATCATTACCGACAATGAAATGCCAAATATGCGAGGCGAAGAGTTATGCATCGAAATCAGGCGACTCTACACTGACGATGATAAAGCTATAATCGGTATCTCAGGTGTTGAAACTGCTAATCTATCCACACGCTTCTTAAAAAATGGTGCTAATGACTACCTCAGAAAACCTTTTAACGCAGAAGAGTTTTACTGTCGTCTTAGCCAAAACGTCGATATGTTAGAGCATATTCAAACGATACGCCGACAAGCGAATACAGACTATCTAACCAACTTACCAAATCGACGCTACTTTTTCGATACCGTAAAGAAAAGTCTAAAAGCGAGACATAAAAAAGAGCTCCATGGACTGATAGCGATGATAGATATTGACCATTTTAAGCAAGTAAATGACAATTATGGCCATGAGGGAGGCGATGCAGTGCTTGAGTCTATTGGCCAAGCGTTTGCTCAATATTTTCCCAATGATTTAGTCGCTCGATTAGGCGGCGAAGAGTTTGCGATATATTTTAAAGATACGGTGACTGATCATTGTAAAGAAAGGCTGGAGCGCTTTCGGGAATATCTAGAGCAAAGCAGTAACGAACTGACCGCTCAGCAGATCCCGTTTACTGTTTCAATGGGGCTTGCTGCTCAGGTGACCACAAATATAGAAAGCCTGATAAAACAAGCTGATGAGCGTTTATATCAGGCGAAAGATACTGGAAGAAACCGCTTAGTTTACTGAGCGCTTTCTCATATCTCTATAAGAATCAAAACTAAACATACGCCAGTAAAAACGCAATGACAGGAATGAATCAAACTGATTAACTGCAACACTACACCCACTATCGCCAATAACACAGCAAACTTTTGCGCTGTTCTTAATCTTTCCGATAAGAATAACACCTCTAATAATACGTTAAGTGACGGGTTGATGTAATAGCCTGAGCTCGCATCTAACATAAAGTATGTTATTAACAGTCCCCAATTAAAATTCAATCGCATCAATATGGACACGTTACTTAAAATAGATAAACGCAATTCCCTACATAAAAACGGCGAGTACAGCGAGTAAGTGTCCTTTCGTTTACTCTTCAATCACGGGCTTTTAACCTTTGGAGGGATCAACTAAGAGGTCAATCATTATACTCATTTTTATTAATCACGGCGATGAAAGTTAGATGAATTCACAATCGCAAAATCTAAAGCCACAAGTGCTTAAAACTTAGTCAAGTCTCTTAAGATTAGATAAAAAGCAAAGACAAGGTTCAAAAAAAGCTCTAAAATGACGCCGATGGATACCCTCGTAAGCCCCCCAATTAACGACCCTCACTCTGTACTGAAAGATGTGTTTGGCTACAGTACGTTTAGAGATGGTCAGCTTGACATTATTCAGTCTAGCTTAGCTGGTCAGGATACGCTTGTACTACTGCCTACCGGCGGTGGTAAATCACTCTGTTACCAAGTTCCAGCAGTATTATTTGCAGGCGTGACAATTGTAATATCCCCTCTTATCTCATTAATGCAAGATCAGGTCGCGCAGTTAAAAGCACAAGGCATTGCCGCTGAATATATTAACAACAGTGTCGCTTGGGAGCAGCAAAGAGATACTTATGACGCGCTTTTCCAGGGTCGTTTAAAGCTATTGTATGTAGCGCCGGAAAAGGCCTTACAAAGAGATTTTATCGAACGCATATCTAACTGTAACATCAGTTTATTTGCCATCGACGAAGCCCACTGCGTATCCCATTGGGGGCATGACTTTAGACCACATTACTTTCGTTTAAAAGAGTTACGTCAACATTTTCCGTCTGTTCCGATGATGGCATTAACCGCAACGGCTGATTTAGCGACACGGAAAGATATTGTCCAGCAATTAGGTATGCAAACCCCCTTTATCTATACCGGTAGCTTTGACAGACCCAATATTCGTTACACCATCGAAGAAAAGTTCAAACCCCTGTCGCAGTTGATCCGCTATTTAAAAGAGCAAAAGGGGCAAAGTGGCATAATCTACTGTGGTAGCCGAAAACGTGTTGATGATATTGCTGAAAAACTGATTGATGCTGGGTTCAATGCAGCAGGCTATCACGCAGGTCTAGATAATGATCAGCGTCAGTTTGTACAAAACCGCTTCGCCCGAGATGACATTCAAATCGTAGTTGCCACAGTTGCTTTTGGTATGGGGATCAATAAACCCAACGTGCGATTTGTGGTTCACTATGATATTCCAAAAAGTGTAGAAGCATATTATCAAGAAACTGGCCGTGCAGGGCGAGATAGCTTGGCAGCTGAAGCCGTTATGTATTTTGATCCTGCGGATATTCCCCGCGTTAGACGCTTTTTTGAAGATATTCCAGACGAGCAACGTCGTAAAGTCGAAGAACAGCGCTTTCAGGCGATGTCGAGCTTTGCTGAAGCACAAACCTGTCGTCGTCAAATTTTGCTCAATTACTTCAGCGAATATCAACGAGAAGCATGCGGTAACTGTGATATCTGCCTTAACCCACCAAAACAATTTGACGGCACATTAGTTGCTCAACAAGCCTTATCGTGTGTATACCGAGCTGAGCAGCGTTTTGGTATTGGTTATATTGTCGATATCTTACGTGGAGCTAATACCGCAAGGATCAGAGAGCAAAATCACCATACACTTTCAACCTATGGTATTGGGAAAGAGCACAGTAATGAATTTTGGTTGAGTATATTACGTCAACTGATCCATCATGGTTTATTGAGTCAAGATATTACACAAGGTGCAACACTTAAATTAACAGAAGCCGCCCGGGCCGTGCTGCGCGGTGAATATGTGCTACAACTGGCAGAACCAAGACTCGTAGCTAAGCACGTCTATCAAGATAAACTGGCTCAGTTTAATTATGACAAGAAACTATTTGCTAAGCTTCGTGCACTCAGAAAGCAGCTCGCAGATGAAGATGATGTACCGCCGTATGTTGTCTTTAACGATCGAACGTTAGCTGAAATGGCGCAAAGAACACCAACAACAGACAGCGAGTTTTTACAAGTATCTGGTGTCGGTTTTACTAAGCTCAGCAAGTACGGTTCCCCTTTCATGCAACTCATTCGCAATTATTTGGAAAGAGAATAATGACCACACTCACTTTAGATAATCCACACGAGGTGATTATCATCAACTGTGAAGTTACACCTCAAGACGACGAGTTTGAACTTTGGGGCAAAATATTCTTACACCATAACGCGATTCAATTAATTGAGTTCTCTGCTGGTGCAGACAGACATCAGTGGCGTTTTTCATGTGAGAATTGCAATTTCAATTTAAATTTTGAACATTACAGCGAGAGTATTTGGATAGCTCCAGATGGCGTTGATGCCTTAGAACTCCTACCTTTCCTGCGCCAACAACTTTCTCGTTAAGTCCACATAAAGCTCTTTAAGTCTATAAATATTATTACTTTTGTTGCAGAACTAAAGCAAGCTGCAACAATATCATCCATACTAAAGGAATATTAGACTTAAAGGCTCTGTGATGAATTTAAAGAGGATTTCGTGCAATAGTATTGTACTAATGTGTAGTCTAAATGCAGCTGCACAAGCTGAAAATGTGCCTGCTGTTGACTATACTAATAGCTGCGGTAATAACCGAGTTGAGGCACAAAACGACCAAAATCTTTCTCGCCAGTTAGACAGTAATCAAGTCTATCCAGAGCCAACTGAAGGCAAAAAAGTCGTCGCTATCACACTCAAACAACTTAATGTTTTCGACACTGACAAGCCTGAAGAAGACAATGCTCTATTCCGATTTGCCAACCGTTACCATATTCAAACCAAACCCGAAGTATTAAAAAGTGTGCTCTTATTCAAGGAGGGCGATACTTACAACCCAAGAAAACTCAGTGAATCTGAGCGGCTCCTTCGCAATCAGTCATACCTATATGATGCTCGTATCTATGCTACTGAGAACTGTGACGGTGATATTTTAGTTACGGTTGTCACAAGGGACCTTTGGACTCTATTGCCCGATTTGAGCTTTAGTAGAAGCGGGGGGGAAAATACTTCAAGAATTGGGTTTAGAGAAAGCAACCTATTTGGTTGGGGAAAGCGCCTTTCCTTTACGCATATACAAGAGGTTGACCGCTCCGGCTACCAATTTGTATATGATGATCCTAATATTTTAAATTCAAGATATCGTGGTCGCATCGAATACTCAGATAATGACGATGGTGAACGTCACTATATCGATGTGAGCTATCCATTTTTTGCAACCGATACACCATACAGTTACGGTTTTACGAGTTATTCCGACAAACGCGAAGAGCCCTTATATTCTGAAGGTGAAACAATCTCAGAGTTCAGTCAGTCCACGGATGTCACGCAAGTCTACTTCGGACACTCAAAAGCGCTATCAGGCAGTTGGACCCGACGCCTCATTGGGGGTGTTAGACACGAGCAGCATACTTTCCGTAAGATAGCTGACACCACTTTACCTATTGCACAGGACAGAACACTCACCTACCCTTATGTCCAAGCTCAGTGGTTTGAAGACTCTTATGTAAAGGTACGCAATTTCGACTCTATTTATCGTACAGAGGACCTAAACTTAGGCTGGAATATTAACGCCTTATTTGGCTATTCAGCTGACTCATGGAGTGACGATAGCGAACGCCTTGTCTATTCATTTTCAGCCAATACAGCGCACTATACCTCAGATCATAGCTTATGGCGGTTTTATTTTGATGTTAGTGGCAACTGGAACAAAGACACAGATAAAACCGAGAACCTGATAGCGAAAACGACCTTTCAATATTATTTAAATACCAGCTTGTATGAGTCTTGGTTTATCAATGCAAGCTATACCTATGGAAATAACCTGACCTTTGATAATCAGATCACCTTAGGCGGGGAAACAGGGCTGCGCGGATACCCAATAAAGTATCAGCAAGGCAGTCGCAGTATGCTACTCAACATCGAAAAACGCTATTATTGGGAGTATGACTTACTACGCTTATTTAAAGTTGGTGGTGCCGCGTTTTTTGACGTGGGTCGCGCATACCACTCTCACCTGCCGATTGAAGCAGATGAATCAGTCCTAAAAAATGTCGGTATTGGCTTACGGTTAGCACCTAGCCGAGCCAATTCAGATATCATGGTTCATATTGATTTAGCCGCGCCAATTCATGGCCCGGATAACGTCGATAGCGTGCAGTGGTTATTAACGGTGAAAAATCGCTTTTAACGGTGTCGCGCTCCAATAAACATGATATAAAGCAGAAAAAATTTCTTAGGATACGATTTTGCATTTGTTAGATTTCGCACTCAGTCAATACAAGCTAATTGTAACTTTGGTGGCACTATTATCCTTCCCACTATTGATGAAAGCATGTTGCAAACTATTAGAGAAAGTAACACGCGGAAAAATAGACTCTCATCGTAAGCAACGTGCCGATCTACTCATTCGTGTACTCGTTGCATTTGTATTCGTCTGTTTCATGCTCGTGTTCTGGGGTATAGAACTTCGTGGTTTACTGGTGCTCGGCTCATCGTTATTTGCGATGCTAGGTGTTGCTATGTTTGCCGGTTGGTCATTACTTTCCAATCTGACTTCGTTCTTACTTATGTTTATTCAAAACGATTACCGCGTTGGAAATTGGGTAAGAATTGTTGACGGTGCAAACTTTGTTGAAGGCTGTATTGTAGAGATGGGGCTAATGAGTGTGGTGCTGCGTCATGTTGACGGTCATAAAGTCGTATATCCTAACAACTTGTTTGTTACTCGACCCGTTATGGTGCTTAGTCAGGAACCAACTAAACCTAAACAAGTTCCAGCACCAAGAAGAACTTTAGGCCCTAAGAAATAGGGCCTATGTCGTCAATAAAGGTTTCTAGCTGTTGTTCAACAATGCTATTTGCATGTGCAAAATAGGCTAAGTGAAAAACTGCATCACCTTCATTCACCAAAGGCAACATTTGTTGACCAATCACTATCCCACTACGAGGCGCGATAACGGCTTCTTCACTTTGACCTAGTGGGCTGTCTATATAAGCCAAGATTTGACCTTTTGATACGCGTTCTCCCAAGTTAACTTGAGCTCGAACAATACCATCAACGTCTGCACGTACCCAACTTGTTGCTGCGGCAATAACTGCGTCATGACGTTGCTTCCTGCGACGTCCACGCAGCATCCTTAGTTTACGCATGACATTCTCGACTCCTTGCAACCCAGCTGCAATAGCCAATGAGTCAAACCGCAATGCTTCTCCTGCTTCATAAGTGATAACAGGAATGTCTAACCCCGCGGCTTCACTTCGCAAAGAGCCATTACGCAGTCGTGCATCTATTGCAACCGGAGTACCAAACGCCATGGCCATTTCTTTAGTCATTTCACAGGACAAATCACCTCGGATCTGCGGTAAGTTCGAGCGATGAATAGCCCCTGTATGCAAATCGATAATATGGGTGCATTTTTTTACCACTAAGTCGAAAAACATATAAGCCATTCGAGCCCCTAGAGAGCCTTGCTCAGAACCAGGAAAGCAGCGGTTTAGGTCTCGTCTATCAGGTAAATATCGAGACTTATGAATAAAGCCAAAGATATTCACAATAGGCACCGCTATCAAAGTACCTCGCAGCGTCGTCGCGTCAACTTTACTCAATAGCTGACGCACGACCTCAACGCCATTCAGTTCATCACCATGAATTGCGGCACAGACCAAAAGTACTGGCCCAGCCTCCGCGCCATTAACGACTTCAATCGGAATAGTCATTGGCGTATGTGTATAAAGCTTTGCCACTTCCAACTGAACAGTCTGCCTTTCAGCAACCCCTACTCGTGCATCTAATAACGTAAAGGGTTGATTGATTTTAACCTTTACCACGTGTAGCAGTCCTTTTCGCCGCCGCATTCTTCTCGATAAAGGAGATAATCAGGCTTGCAATATCTTTACCTGTAGCCTTTTCGATACCCTCAAGGCCTGGAGAAGAGTTCACTTCCATCACCAAAGGCCCACGCTCTGAACGTAACAAGTCAACACCAGCAACATTTAGGCCCATGGCCTTTGCAGCAGCAATCGCAGTGCGACGCTCTTCTGGAGTGATTTTTACCAATGTTGCAGAACCACCACGATGTAGATTTGAGCGGAACTCACCTTCTTGCGCTTGACGTTTCATCGCGGCAATAACACGGTCGCCGATAACGAAACAGCGAATGTCCGCACCACCAGCTTCTTTAATATACTCTTGCACCATAATGTTGGCTTTTAAGCCCATAAATGCTTCAATAACGCTTTCTGCAGCTTTGCGCGTCTCAGCCAACACCACACCAATTCCTTGAGTGCCCTCAAGCAGCTTGATCACAACTGGTGTGCCGCCAACCATTTCTAGTAAGTCTTTGACGTCATCTGGCTTGCTGGCGAAACCTGTGATTGGCATGCCCACGCCTTTTCTTGACAGTAACTGTAATGAACGCAACTTATCTCTTGAGCGAGTGATTGCAACAGACTCATTCAATGGATACACACCCATCATCTCAAATTGTCTGAGTACCGCACACCCATAAAACGTCACAGATGCACCAATTCGCGGAACAATCGCATCAAAGCCGCTCAACTGCTGGCCCTTAAAGTGAATTTCAGGCTCACTACTGTTGATATTCATATAACAACGTAGTGCGTCAATAACCTCTACTTCATGCCCACGTTGCTCAGCTGCCTCAATTAAACGACGTGTTGAATATAAAGATTGATTCCTTGAAAGAATGCCAATTTTCATGATTTATCCGTTTTATTACTTAAGTATGACTGCTCTGGATCAACAAGGATGCGGCCTCGCATCGCTGTACGGCCCAGTAACATTCTAAATTTCATGGTTTCTCTATCGCTTAGCGTGATTTCAATTGGCCAAGCCTGATTGCCGATAGTTAAATTTGTTTCTATTACATAACGTAGTTCTTTATGACCGCCCGAATCGGTAACAACGCGCTCATCCACTACTTTTGCTTCACTACAGACTTCATAGTCGGTATTGTCTTGTTTGGGATGGATCCAAAACCTTACCCAAAGTTCATCTTGTTCTGTTTTGAAAGGCTCAACCTTAAAGGCATGCAGACATGATGTTCTTGCTCCAGTATCTACTTTCGCTTTGATTTTTTCGATACCTAAATCGGGTAAGGAAAGCCACTCTCTCCAACCAACTGTGATCATATTATGCTCTCGTACAAAATGAGTTTGGACTTATACGCTGATTCAAGTCACTTGAAAAACAAAATAAATTTATCCTAAAGATAAAAAGGCTCTGTTAAGCCAAGCACCTTAACTTACAGTAACACCACTTACACATTTTTCAAGGTAAAGCCCTATACTGAGCTAAAGTAAAATAGAGCATTCAAACAATTTATTTCATCGCCAAGATTTTAGGACCTGTTGACCTTTCAAGTTTGTTTTTGCAGCAGTTTGATTGCCATTTATACTAGGCAGAGCCTGCGTAGCATAGTTATTCTATGTAAATCAGGCGATAACACAGTAGAAATGCCAATCAAGCGCTGCCCTTTGGGTTCACCTGAGTGTGCTTTGTTCATTGTTGCTCAACTTTTGCCTAGATTACTAGGCGGCAAGTCGAGCGTCGCGACCAAAACACACTCAGGAGAACAAAAATTAAACAGCAAAGAACAACAGGTCCTAAATAAATTTGAAAATTAAATTATCTATGTCAGTCTTGGAACGTACTTTTTAATAGGAATTAGCTATGACTGGATTACTCCATGCGTTTGTGCTCGACGGTCAAGGTGGCGGTAGACTACTTTGCGATCTGAGTGAAGTAAAATCCGTAATTCACAAAGAGCCTCTTTGGCTCCATTTCGACTACAGCTTCGACGAAACGACCGAATGGCTGAAGCAACAAACGTTTTTGGATGACTGGGAAAGAGAAGCACTAACCGCAGACGAAACTCGCCCGAGGATAGCTAATGGCGATGAAGGTTTACTGGTATTCTTGCGAGGTGTGAACCTTAACCCTAAGCAGAGCCCCGAAGACATGGTTTCTATTCGCTGTTTTGCAAATGATAAATTATTTATCACCTGCCGTAAGCGCCATATTATGTCCGCCCAAGATATGTTGGCACTGCTCAAAAAAGGTCAAGGCGCAAAAAGTATCGGTGAGCTACTGTCCACATTGGTGATGCGACTTTCTGTGCGAATGCAAGATATCATCTGGCAAATTGAAGAACAGCTTGACGAGTTTGAAGACGCAATGGAAGGCACTGAGCAATTGCCCAACTATCAGCAACTGTCAACATTAAGAAGACAAACCATTGGTTTAAAACGTTATCTTAAGCCTCAAAAGCTTGCTATTAACGAACTGCTCTTAGCAAAGCCTGCTTGGCTGGACGAAGATCATCATCATATGCTCGAAGAAGCGAGCAATGCCTTAAGTCGATATATCGAGGAGTTAGAAGCCGCGATTGAGCGTGCACAAGTGATCCAAAATGCTATCACCAACCATCAAAATGAGCAGTTAAACCAAAGAATGTACGTGATGTCCGTCGTTGCGGCCTTATTCTTACCACTTGGATTTTTAACAGGCTTGTTAGGAGTGAATATTGGCGGTATTCCTGGCACAGAATGGGGCGGCGCATTTGCCTTTTTTGTTATTATGTTGATAGTGCTAACAGGTGGTATTGGCGTGTACTTTAAACGTAAAGGCTGGTTGTAAGTAGGTATAAAAGTTGGCGCTCTCGCTAGGGATCGAACCTAGAACTCAGCCTCCGGAGGGCTACGTGATATCCATTTCACCACGAGAGCGTCGGCAACATAATAATGCTTAGTGCAAGCAATTGCCAGACAATGTTTGCTATATGACTAATTAGTAACCTATTTTTTAAAAAAAGCTGTACTTTGGGCAAAAAACCAGTTATTCAACTATGCTTTGAAAATAATAAAATAGAATGATATTGCTGCCAGTTCAGAAATATCGCGATACATCATTGAGGATCCCAAATATGACACCGATGACAACAGAGCAAGTTGCAGAGTTTCTTGACGTAAAGGTTGAGCGCGTAAGACGCCTCGCACGAGAAAACTTGCTAGTCGCCAAAGACACAGATGCCAATGGCGAACCTATCTTTGACAAAGCCGATGTTGAAAAATACAAAGAACTCGCACAGCGACTGGGTGGGATCTAAACTACCCAATAGTGATAGCCAGTAATGTGATCAAGGAATATCACACGCTACTGGCTTAGCTAGTTGTCACGATAACCACTGCTTCAGTAACTGTCTCAGTTTTTCAGCTTCTGTTATTACGCTACGCTGCTCGTACCATTGAATGCTAACAATCAAATAAATTTGGCAAAATACCGTCAGTTTAGCTTGAGCGTATGAGGGCATAACTTGGTGCTTTAGAGAAAAGTAAGACTCAACTACTATAAGCGATTCTTCAACGCCACAGCTAAAACTACACACCAGCGCTGCTAAATCAAAAAAGATGTCACTATGGCAAGCATACTCAAAGTCGATTAACCGAACTCCTTCCGGACTTTGAATAATATTGCTCATGACTAGGTCATTATGGCAAAATGCCAGATCCATGGGTAAAGAAGCTAAGCTTTCTATAAGCCGTTCGATATCAACTAAGTGACGTAGTTCCTCATCAATAGCCTGAACATAACCAACTAAATCCAGTACCTCATATACTTCAAGCTCTAAGCTATGCACCTGAATAACTTGTGCTAACAATTCAGGGGTGAGCCTTGGCTCAGCACACACTTGTGGCATAAAGGTGAACAATGCCATACGAGTGCGTAGGTCGTACTGCAGTACTTTAGAAGTAATGCCTTGCTGTGCTAATTTATTTTGTGCCTTTAAGGCTTCAGTAGGAATACCATGGCTATAGCACTTTAATAGATAGCTTTCACCTTTACTCACCATCAGGTAATTATTGTTACTCACACCTTTAGTTAGCTTTTCTAATCGCTCAGGTGAAACCTTGAATACGGTATCCACCTTTACTTTTAATTCTTCAAGCTCAGAGTGCTGCAAGCGTCTTTCCTTGCTTAGCTTCATATTCTTCGTACCAACGCTTGTAGCCCCAACACGCCATCAAGGTGTAGAAAATAAATAGTACCAGCGTAGGATAGAAACCTTTAAGGTAATAAAGGTAGATGGAGGCTGCATCAATCACGACCCAATATAACCAGTTTTCAAGAATTTTCTTAGCCACCAAATAGGTTGTCACTACTGCAAAACACGTGGTAAAGCTATCTAAATAAGCGAGATCCGCTGCCATATAATGCTTGGTTAAATAACCAAGCACAACAGAGGCCACAGAAGTAATAACAATGATTGAAAGGTGTTTTGATAACGACCAAGAAACGATATCACTGGGCTTATTTTTGTCACCCTGACGCCACATCCACCAACCAACAACAGCCATGACCATGTAGTAAAAGTGCAGCAGTGATTCCATCACTAGTGCTCCGTTCCAATACAGTACGGTATAAATAAAGGTGTTTATAAAAGCCACAGGCCAACACCAAATATTTTCTCGAATTGCTAGCAATAAATAGGCGACTGCCAGCACCACAGCGATATACTCCCAGCTCGACATCGCTGTGAATCCAGCAAAGGTTTCAGTAAGCCAGTCCATTAATCGCAGGCACTATCAGCTGGAGATAAGTCGCCTGAGATAAACTTACAAACAAAAATAGATTTTCCGTAAGCTTCAAATGAGTGTTTCATTTCTTGATTCAATACTGAGGTCACTAAATCAAATTCACCAAAGACCTGAGTTGACATCGTGTTTGTGATCACCTTGATCCCTTCATGCTCATTCAGCCTATCAATAAAACCTTTAATAAAAGGGATATAGTCTTGGTGCAGTGGGTACTTGCTTATTTCAACAGAAACTTGCATGGGCGCTCCTTACAAATGGCAGCCGATTATTGATATTGCAGATTTAGATTTTCCCCACCGGTAAAATCCGATTTCGGGGTATAGTTAATCCAATCTTGCTGATAGATAATTTTACCTTTTTCGTCAAACTTTAGCACTATCAGAAATCGCCAAGGCCCTAACTCGCGTGACGCATGATTAAAGCGATTAAAAACGCCTCTAGCAACCACAGTTCGAGTCGTGGTATCGACTATCTTATCTTCTACCACCAAGGCAGGTTGTTCATCCAGCACAGCAAAATTCCCTGCAGACCAATTAAAAAAAGCCGTAATTTGCTCTTTACCTTGTGCTTTATGGCCAAAAACCATATCTTCCAACACGGCATCTTCGGCATAGAACTCGATAAACTGCCTAAAGTTCTTCCGCTGAGCATAGGTATTAAAGTAAGCATCGGCATGGCTGATGAATGTATTCTTCTTACTGATATTAACGGAGTTACTACAACCACTCAGTATTAATATAAAAAATAACAAGAACCGATAGCGCATCATAGTCACTCCAAAAGCCGTATTAATCGAGTATAAAAAAAGCGCCTGTAGCGCTTAATTCGACGATGATAAAGTGTGTATTTTTATACTGTTACTATACCCAATGGTTTAGCGGTTTTCCACGCTCCACGGGTAAAGTCTGGAATACTCAATGATTCACTGCGATTAGCGACTGATTGAGCCGATAATGGAGAAATTACCGACCAAGCGGCACCGTCGTATACGTCTTGATCTAGCGCCTCACCATTGCGCAGGCAATAGATCATCCGCCAGAACATTAAAAAGTCCATACCACCATGACCGCCGTTGCGCTGTGCTTCTTCACCCATTTTAGTCCAAAGCGGATGGTCGTATTGTTTATACCATGAATCCATTTCGTAATCCCATTCATGGAAGCTCTTCGTACCACCTTGCTCTAACGCGATACGATTAGGGAAACCAGCAAAGACCCCATTAGTTCCTTGAATAAGATTGTGACGAGAATAAGGCCTAGGCGTGGTCGTATCATGTTGTACCATGATACTGCGTCCTTTGATGGTCTTAATCATCGTGGTATTCATATCACCCGCAATATAATGTAGTTGATTGCGTTCATGATCTGCCGGAAATTCGCGTTTTGCATAGGCTGCACGACCTAGGGCGGGAGAACTCATAGAAGTTAAGTAATCAAAACGGTCACCGCGGTTAATATTCATGTACTGAGATACAGGTCCTAAACCATGCGTTGGATATAGGTTACCATCTCGCTTAGTATGCCAGTGCGTACGCCATGAGCCGGTCTTGTGCTCAATTTCTTTCATTTGCCAACGTAGCTCATGAATATATGCAGCTTCACCATGCAACAACTCACCGAATACACCTTGGCGAACCATGTTCAGTACCATTAACTCATCACGACCGTAGTTGACATTTTCCATCATCATACAGTTCTTTTGCGTGCGCTCTGCGGTGTCGACTATCTGCCACATTTCTTCAACGGTCAGCGCTAAAGGTACTTCAACAAACGCGTGCTTACCACTGTTCATGGTATCTATTGCCATCGGCGCGTGCCATTTCCAAGGTGTTGAAATGATAACGATGTCAATATCATCCCGATTAAGCATTTCTTGGTACGCTAAGTCACCACCACGATACAGCGCAGGCTTCGGCAAACCTCGCTCGCGCACAAGATAATCAGCCGATTTTTCAAGCACTTCATCATGAGTATCACAAATCGCGACAATGCGTGCGCCATCGATGTGACTCATGCGCTTTACATGACCATAGCCACGTTGGCCAACCCCAATAAAACCAACCCGAACCACGTCCATTTTTGGTGCTACGAGTCCAATGACAGAGCGCCCTTGTTGCTTAGGTACAACGCTGTTATTTTGATTAGAACTTGCGCACCCAGCTACTACACTCGCAGCCGCAGCCGCTCCTGCGGCTTTTAAAAAGTCGCGGCGGTTTATATTTTTCATTCTTACTCCTAAACGATACTTCTTAACAGCACTAATACTGCTCGCTATCAAGCTAACCTATCCCAATCTTAGGTTCAAAACATTGCGATAAAGCCGCAAAAAAAGCGCTTGAAGCGCTTTTTCTTAAAATATATTAAACCGTTAAATTGCCCTGATAATATTATTCAGACAATCCTCTTTTTCTAGCACACTGGAATATAACGCAAACTGGTTCTTCGCACGGTCAAGATTATGATTGGCTCTGTGGGTTGCAAAATAATTATCTCCATC
Organism: Pseudoalteromonas sp. A757; assembly: GCF_004103285.1. Classification (NCBI taxonomy): domain Bacteria; kingdom Pseudomonadati; phylum Pseudomonadota; class Gammaproteobacteria; order Alteromonadales; family Pseudoalteromonadaceae; genus Pseudoalteromonas; species Pseudoalteromonas sp. A757. The sequence goes on along the minus strand of NZ_QNQN01000071.1, from coordinate 272,069 downwards.
TAGGTGATCTGTTAAAAATCTCAGACCTATCATGAATGGCATCACTTTTGCCCCAAGAATAAAACTGTCTTTTTCTGCTGCAGTCACACTGTCTTGTAACGGTTCAATATACCCTTGCGCCAGCGCAGCAAAGATATTTTCTCTTACCTGCACATTACTCAAATTCGTAGAGTCTTCAGCTTCTGGTGAACAGAAGGTGCGCACCATATCGCCAAAATCAAACAACCAGTTACCCGGCATACACGTATCTAAGTCGATAACGGCTCGTGCTGCATCACTCTGTGTTGAAAACAGCATGTTGTTGATTTTGGTATCGTTGTGGCAAGCTCTAAGTGGCACTTGTTTTTGTGCCTGCTGCAATTCTTCTGCAAGTGCAAATTGCTGCTGAAAAGCGGCGATAACATCACTGCACTTTTCCGCGCGACCATGCTCATCTTTCGCTAGTACTTGGTTAAATGCGTCAATACGCATCGCCAAGTTATGAAAGTTTGGAATGACATGATGTAACTGCGCGGCATCAAAATCATTTAGCGCATGCGCAAACTGCCCGAAGGCGTTTGCAGCCGTTAATGCTTGTTGTTCGTTTGCCACTACGTCTTCGCTATAACTGCGGCCAATAAATGCAAGCGCACGCCAAACTTCGTCATTAATATCGACTAAATATTGGCCTGAACTCGTCGCTAGATGCTTGATGATAGCGAGACTATATTCACCATTTAAGGCTTTTGCTGTTAAGTGCTGTTCAATCGCTCGCGCATTTTCAACAAGGTGTAAAGGGTTTGGAAATACCGTGGTATTTAGCTTTTGTACTACCATGGTTTTGTGGTTGTCCTGCAACAGCATAGTCGTGTTGATATGACCACTACCAATCGGCTTCATTTTAGCTTCTTCACTAATGAGACCATATTCATCAGCGAGTTGTTGCGCAACGGCTTGATACTCCATATTCACCTCAAAAGGAGTTAAGTCGGATATAGTTGTGTGGAGATGATTATCTTCCCTGACGTGCTTCATAAATCTTTCTCGCGACAATGTCTAGTTCGCTCTTATAAGTTATACCGTACCAATGTGATTTAGCTTGGTAGACCGACACGGTTTGTAGGCCCTTATTGATACTGTGTTGGATACAATCCGGCAGATAATACTCTTTTTTGACACCGTTGTCATAATTCCTTAAAAACGCGTTAAACCCGGCTTCTAATGAATCAAAAAGTGACGGCATCACCCCCCAGCAGGTCATCGAAGCCAGCGCAGACTTCGCGATTTCACACCGCTTACCTGCAATATCGCCTGACAACTCGCCGTTTTCAAAGCGAATATCTAATGCCTCTTCAACCGAGTGTAGTTGTTGCGCCTGTACCTGACAAACACCACGGTTTACGCCACCTTGATCTGATAAGGTATTTATAATTGGATATGCGACCATCGCCATATTTCTATGATGTTGAAAATGTTCAACAAGCTGCTCAAATGCATCAGGCCCGTAATAATCATCCGCCGTAATAACTATCGCTGGCTTATCAACGTATGGTTTTGCACACAACAACGCATGCCCTGTGCCCCATGGTTTTTCTCGCCCTGCCAAACAGTCGATAAATTCATTCGGAATATCGCTAAGCCTCTGCTGCACTAAAGTGATGTTCAGCGCCTCCGGCAATCGTGGCAATATCACATTTTCGATTAGGCTTCGCACTTTGTCATTAATGATCAAAATAACATCGCGCACACCAGCATGATGCGCGTCAATTATGCTCAATTCCATAATGCTTTTATCGATATTTGGTAGCGCTGCAACCTGCTTATTACCACCAAAGCGGCTTCCTAATCCACCTGCCAAAATGATCAGCTTAGGGGGTTGTTCGATTCGTATCATTGAAAATATATCAAAACTCAAATAAGCGGATAAGTGTACTGAGCTTTTGCGCAGAATAAAAGCAATTGCGAGAAAAGGCACCCTCGCAATTAGTGTGAACTAGCTAAACTTTTGGCATAAGTACTTTATTTCTTGGTATTCAAGCAGTCCTTCCTGCGCCCCTTCTCGGCCAAGACCTGAAAACTTCACTCCGCCAAAAGGCGCTACAGGATTGGATATTGCCCCTTCATTAATCCCAATCATGCCATACTCAAGTGCTTGACTTACTCGCCTTATTTGATTGCTATCATTTGAGTAAAAATAGGCAGCAAGCCCTTCTGGCACAGAGTTTGCCATTCTTACCACTTCATCTTCACTCTCAAAATCAATAATGCTGACAATCGGTGCAAAAATTTCTTCGTGGAAGATCCGCATGGTGCTATTTACACCCGTGATAACTACCGGTGCCATAAATTGGCCGTTTTGTTTGTCACCTTGATAAGCGATGCTCGCGCCTTTAGTTAACGCATCTTCCAACAGCTGCTGTGCTTTTTGTTTGGCTTCGAGTGAAATGAGTGGACCAATATCAACACCTTGCTCTAAACCATTTCCCAAGGTGAGCGTGCTAACCTGCTGAGTAAGCGTAGTGAGTAGTTCTGCCGCGATATCTTTTGTGACAAACACGCGATTTGCGGCCACACAAGTTTGCCCTGCATTTCTAAACTTCGCTGCCATCAAACCACTTACCGCTTGCTCAACATCAGCGCTGTCGAAAACAATAAATGGTGCATTACCACCAAGCTCCATTGACGTTCTTTTCACTGTGTCGGCACATTGCTTCAACAACGCACTCCCCACTTGTGTTGACCCCGTAAACGTGAGTTTTCGAACTTGTGGTGACTCAGTAAGATATGCGACTAACCCTTTAGAATCGTTAGTCACTAACACCTGAAAAGCGCCAACTTCCATCCCTGCCTGAATAGCCAGCTTTGCAAGGGCAATGGCCGCAAGAGGAGTTTTCTCAGAGGGCTTTAAAATAAAACTACAGCCTGCTGCATAGGCTGGTGCTACTTTTCTGGTGATCATCGCCAGTGGAAAATTCCATGGAGTGATCCCAAGTACAACACCAACCCCTTGTCTGATTGTAGTTAGCTCATGTGACTGAGAATGGCTGGGAATAACCTGCCCATAGGCGCGCTTAGCTTCTTCGCTATACCATTCAATAAATCCTGCAGCATAATCCGCCTCGGCAAGTGCCTCTTTAAGCGGTTTGCCTTGTTCCTTAGTGACGATTTCAGCCAAGGCCTGACGATGTTCTATTACTAGCTCGTGCCATTTTCTAAGTACTTGGCTACGGGCGTGTGCCGTCGTGCTAGCAAGTTTTTCAAAGGTTTCAACCGCTGCTTGCAGCGCTTTATCTGCTGCCTGATTATCCGCCTCAGAAACCTGTGCAAGCTGCTCTCCAGTTGCAGGATTAACCACATCGACTTGCGTTTTACTATGATGTGCTTGGCCATTGATAAGCGAAAATTCGGGATTACTGATGAGTGACATAGCGTTCCTCCTAGAAAAGCAAAAAGCCGTAGTATAAGACTACGGCTTTTATTAAATTTGTCAGTAACAACCTAGGTTGTTAGCAGCACTTAATGGTCTTCATTAACGATATTGAGATTGTACTTCGGAATTTCAACTACTAAGTCTTCATCACTAATTATCGCTTGGCAACCTAAACGAGACTCAGCTTCAAGACCCCATGCTTTATCTAGCATGTCATCTTCTAACTCATCACTCTCTTCAAGTGAGTCAAACCCTTCACGAACAACGATATGGCATGTGGTACATGCGCATGATTTTTCACAGGCATGTGGAATACTAATACCGTTTTTCAACGCCACATCGAGTACAGTTTCACCCGTTTTCGCTTCGATTGCAGCACCTTCCGGACATAACTCTTCATGGGGTAAAAAGATAATTTGTGGCATATTACACCTCGTCTACCGACTGCCCTTGCAGTGCCTTTTTAATTGATTCATCCATACGGCGTGAAGCAAAATCGCTACTCGCCTGATCGACTTCTTCGATCGCCTTTTTAATCTGCTCTGGATTGTCTGCACTTTCGCGAATTTGTGCAAGTTCAGTCATTGCACCGCGCAGTGTATTGAGCTCATCTTCTGCCAACAGATGACCATCCGTTGCAAGCGATGCCTCTAACGCTTCTAATACACGCAGCGCTTCAACCTGCTGTTCTTTAAGCATACGAGCGCTCATGTCTTCTTTGGCATTGCTCATCGAATCTTTTAGCATTTGTGCTACTTGGTCATCGCTCAAACCAAACGACGGTTTGACTTGGATCTCAGCCTGCACGCCTGTCGACTTTTCTTCAGCGGAAACACTCAATAGACCATCAGCGTCAACTCTAAAAGTGACTCGAATGTGCGCTGCGCCTGCCGCCATTGGTGGGATGCCTTTTAGACTAAATTTAGCTAAGCTACGACAATCATCAACGAGCTCACGCTCACCTTGCAACACATGTAATGACATAGCGGTTTGACCATCTTTAAAGGTGGTAAACTCTTGTGCGCGTGCAACAGGAATAGTGGTATTACGCGGAATGATTTTTTCAACCAACCCCCCCATAGTTTCTAGCCCTAAAGACAATGGCAATACATCAAGCAGTAACATATCAGAGTCAGGTTTGTTACCCACTAGAATATCAGCTTGGATAGCAGCACCTAATGCCACCACACGGTCTGGATCGATTGATGTTAGCGGCTCTTTGGCAAAGAAACTCCCAACTTCTTCACGCACCACTGGCATACGAGTCGAACCACCCACCATCACAACCTGCAAGACTTCTTCTGATGTGACATCGGCGTCTTTTAACGCGCGGCGACAAGAGCGCAAAGTCTTTTTAACCAGTGGCATTGCCATTTCAGCAAATGCTTGACGCGTGATCGTAACAACCAACTTTTGCTCGCGAACTGGTAGCTCTACATTTACCGTTTCATAGCTTGAAAGCGCTTCTTTACAGGCTCTTGCCTTGTTGATAAACAAGCGTAGCTCTTTTGGGTTTAAATCAAATAGCTGCGTTTGCTGTTTAAAGAAATCGACCAACAATGAATCAAAGTCATCACCACCAAGACTAGAATCACCACCTGTTGATAATACCTCAAACACTCCTTGGTTTAAGCGCAAGATTGAAATATCAAACGTACCACCACCAAGATCATATACCGCTATCACACCTTCTTGACCAGAGTCTAGGCCGTAAGCTACCGCAGCCGCAGTCGGCTCGTTGAGAAGTCTTAATACTTTTAGACCAGCAAGCTCGGCTGCGTCTTTTGTACTTTGCCTTTGTGCATCATCAAAATATGCAGGTACAGTGATCACTGCGCCCATCACATCTTCACCAGCAAAACTATCAATAGCACGTTGGTGTAATGTTTTTAAAATTTCAGCGGAGGCTTGCACTGGGCTTACAGCGCCTGCTACGGTTTCAATAGCTAGCGAACCGTTATTATCGACAAAGTTATAAGGCAACTGACCATAGCTTTGTTCTATTTCAGATTGTGTTTTACCTAAAAAACGTTTTACAGAAATAAGCGTATTAGTGGGGTCTTCAGCAGAAGCAGCTTGGGCTTGTTCACCAACGATAACCTCTGAGTCGGTGTACCTCACTACCGACGGCAGCATAGGTTTACCCATTAAATCGCTAAGGGTCTTCGTTTCGCCACTTTGTACTGTTGCCACAAGAGAGTTCGTGGTACCTAAGTCAATACCAATCGCTAATTTATGCTCATGAGGTGCCGCGCTCTGCCCCGGCTCAGCAATTTGCAATAATGCCATAATGCTCTTTTCACTTTAACGTTTGTTGATGCTATACATCATCAATCGAATAATTCATCTTCGATACGTGCTAATTCGTCGCGTAACTTATAGACAAACTTTAGCTTACGAATATTGTCTGCTGCGGCTTCCAACTTGCTCATGTCATCGCTTTGAAGCTGCTCGGCAAGAGAGGCGCTAAACTCTGTATCTAACGCTTTAATCTGTGTTTCGAACTCTGCAATCGCGCCATCAGGATCCGCCGCATCAGGTAATTCTTCTAATGCTTCACGCAGCTCCATCTGTTGCATTAAAAACATAGGATCTTGCAACGTTTGTTGCTCTGCACGTATGTCTACACCCTTCTCGCTCAGCATATACTCGGCACGCTTAACTGGGTGTTTGAGCACCGCTAGCGCGTCATTGATCTCTGCGGTTTTCTGTACCGCGAGCAATTTCTCACGCTCACTTTTACCAGCAAATCTATCTGGATGAACTGCACGCTGTAGCTCTAAATAACCTTGATTTAGTTTGTTTAAATCAACGTGATAATCAACAGGTAAATCAAATAATTCAAAATAACGCATACGCACCTAATACAGCAAAGCCCCACCAAGGCAGGGCTTTAAGCTATTCACTATTGCAAACTATACGGTGAAGCTTTCGCCACAGCCACATTCGTCTTTCTGATTTGGGTTATTGAACTTAAACCCTTCATTCAGACCTTCTTTTGTGTAATCAAGCTCTGTGCCGTCGATATAAACTAAACTTTTTGCATCAACGATGATTTTGACATCTTTGTCTTCAAATACTTCATCGCCTTCATCTAAATCGTCGACAAATTCGAGAACATAAGCAAGACCTGAACAGCCCGTGGTTTTAATACCAACGCGCAGCCCTATGCCTTTTCCACGGTTACTCAAAAAGGCTAATACGCGATTAGCGGCTGCATCTGTTAACGTCACTGCCATAATAGTCTCTTACTTCGCTTGTTTACTCTTATAATCTGCAATCGCAGCTTGAATCGCATCTTCGGCCAAAATTGAACAGTGGATTTTCACTGGTGGCAACTCAAGCTCAGCACTGATATCAGTGTTTTTGATAGTCGCGGCTTCTTCTAACGATTTACCTTTCACCCACTCAGTTACAAGGGATGATGATGCAATCGCGCTACCACAACCATATGTCTTGAATTTCGCATCTTCGATGATGCCTGTTTCAGAAACTTTAATTTGTAGTTTCATTACGTCGCCACATGCAGGTGCCCCCACCATGCCCGTTGCTACGCTTGGATCGTTCTTGTCTAAAGAACCTACGTTACGTGGGTTCTCAACGTGGTCGATAACTTTATCACTGTAAGCCATAACTATTTCCTCACTACCTGCTTGCGGCTGGATGGTATCCAGCCAGCGGCTAAAACTTGCTTAATGGTGTGCCCATTCAACGCTATCTAAGTCGATGCCATCTTGGTGCATTTCCCAAAGCGGTGACATCTCACGTAAGCGACCAATAGAATTCTTAAGAAGGTTGACTGTGTAATCGATCTCTTCTTCTGTCGTAAAACGACCAATACTGAAACGGATTGAGCTGTGTGCTAATTCGTCATTACGACCTAGAGCACGCAGTACATAAGATGGCTCTAAGCTCGCCGATGTACATGCAGAACCAGAAGAAACCGCAATGTCTTTAACCGCCATTAGTAGACTTTCACCTTCAACAAAATTGAAGCTGATGTTTACAATGCCAGGTACTGATTGGTCGATAGCACCATTAAAATAGACTTCGTCCATATCCATTAGGCCATCCAATAGACGCTGACGAAGCGCACTGATGTGTGCATGGTCTTTTTCAAAGTCTTGCTTAGCAATTCTAAATGCTGTGCCCATACCCACGATTTGGTGAGTAGCAAGAGTACCTGAACGCATACCGCGCTCATGACCACCACCGTGCATTTGTGCTTCTAAACGCGCACGTGGCTTACGGCGTACGTACAAGGCACCGATACCTTTAGGGCCATAAACTTTGTGGCCAGAAAATGACATAAAGTCTACTTTTAATGTTTGTAGGTCGATTAGTACCTTGCCAGCACTTTGCGCTGCATCAACATGGAACATGATCTTGCGCTCACGACACATCTCACCAATAGTCGCGATATCTTGAATAACACCTAGCTCGTTATTAACGTGCATTACGCTCACTAGAACAGTGTCTTCACGCATGGTTGCTTCAAGCTTTTTCAAGTCAAGTAAGCCGTTATCTTCAACATCCATATAAGTCACTTCAAAACCCTGACGCTCAAGCTCACGGCAGGTGTCTAGTACCGCTTTGTGCTCTGTACGAACGGTGATGATGTGCTTGCCTTTCTTTTTATAGAACTGTGCAGCACCTTTGATTGCAAGGTTGTTTGACTCAGTTGCACCAGATGTGAAAACGATTTCACGCGGATCAGCGTTGATTAAATCAGCGATATCATTACGCGCCTGATCAACCAGTTCTTCTGCTTGCCAACCGAAACGGTGTGAACGAGAAGCTGGATTACCAAAGTTACCATCCATTGTCAGGCACTGCATCATCTCGTCTGCAACACGCTGATCAACCGGAGCGGTTGCTGCATAATCTAGATATATCGGTAATTTCATTTATCTCTCCGCTTGACGTCAACCTAGAGTTGACAGCTCACTTGAATATTGTCTAATTGCTCGATAACACGTTTAACGTGCTTATCTTGCCGCGTTGCTACGGATTGAACATCCGCGTCGGCGACTAACTCGGCTAGGGAAATATTATTTAAAAACTCTTCAATTCGCACACTTAAGTCAGACCACAATGAATGAGTCAGACAGCGCATACCGCTTTGGCAACCGCCGCCTTCGCCGTGACAACGTGTTGCGTCAACGGACTCGTCAACAGCACTAATCACATCGCCAACGGAAATTGTGTGTGCATCACGGCCCAATAAATAGCCGCCACCCGGACCACGTACAGAGCTTACTAAGCCATGTTTACGTAGACGGGCAAATAATTGTTCAAGGTAAGATAGCGAAATCTCTTGTCGTTCAGAGATATCTGCCAGTGGAACAGGGCCAATACTTGCGTGTAACGCAACATCTAACATTGCTGTCACGGCGTATCTGCCTTTTGATGTCAGTTTCATGCATAACCCCCGCTAATTTACCAAGCCGCAAATTTTAATTACTTGACTAAGATAGTCAAGTATTAACCAAGCATAATAACGGCTTTAAATCTGCAACCCTCGTATGCCTACCCAAAATACCCGAGTAATTTAATCAGGTATTATGGACATTGTAATTACCTGAGTATTTTAGTCAAGTATTGGTGATGAAGATTTATGCAAGATTTCACAAAAGGAATGTTTAATATTTAGACAGTAGAAATATAACAGTATTGGCACACTGAGTTGGCCAATACTGTCATCGTGTTTGGTTTACTTGTTAGTAGATTTATCTATTGAACTTAGGATCCCACGTAGAATATTAAGTTCTTGATCTTCCGGTCTAGCACGGTTGAACAAACGCTTTAGCTTAGTCATTACCATGCCTGGATGCTGCTTAATGATAAAGCCAGTGTCATTCAAGGTATTTTCAAGATGCTCGTAAAATAACTCCATCTGCTTTGATGAAGGGTAAACGGCTTCATCCACTTCTTCTGGCTGCTTTTGTTGCGTGTCTAAGTAAGTCATACGCGTTTCGTAAGCCAATGTTTGCACTGCCATTGCAAGATTAAGCGAGCTATACTCAGGATTAGCCGGAATACATACGTGATAGTTGCACAATTGCAACTCTTCATTTGTTAGGCCGCTATTCTCACGACCGAATACAAGGGCGACAGGACCATTCACCGACTCAGCAACCAATTTTTGCGCACACTCACGCGGGTCTACCATTGGCCACGACAAAGTGCGTGAGCGCGCACTCGTGCCAATAGTTAAAGCACAATCAGCAATCGCCTCTTGAAGCGTATCGACTTTAGTCGCTGCACCCAACACGTCGGTTGCGCCAGCCGCCAATGCACTTGCATGGCTGTCCACTTCACATGCAGGGTCAACTAAATAAAGCTTAGATAACCCCATCGTCTTCATCGCTCTCGCAACTGAGCCAATATTGCCAGAGTGTGAGGTGTTCACTAATACAATTCGAATATCTTCTAAAGCCATTTACACGAGTCTCAAACAAAAATAATGGCGCAGTGTAGCATATCTAATTTGCGTTTTTCCAAGCTCCACAACCAGAAATTAAAAATCTTTGCGCAGCAAGGAAGTACAAAAAACAACCAAACAAATTTACAATTGGTTATTTACTTTAGACAAAAAACCGCTAGAATACGCCGGCTCAAAATGATCCTGTTCTTTTACAACCTAAAGGTAATGCTATGCATCCAATGTTGAACATTGCGGTACGCGCTGCGCGTAACGCGGGTAAGGTTATCTTACGTGCAAGTGAAGATTTATCGCGCGTTGAAGCCACTCAAAAAGGCACTAATGATTTAGTTACAAACATCGATAAAGATGCGGAATCAATCATTCGTGACACTATTTTAAAATCTTACCCTGATCACGCTATTGTTGGTGAAGAATTTGGTCACCACGAAGGCAAAGATGCAGACTACCTTTGGGTTATCGATCCTCTAGACGGTACCACTAACTTCGTTAAAGGTATTCCTCACTATGCTGTTTCTATCGCGTTAAGAGTTAAAGGCCGCGTAGAGCAAGCAGTTGTATACGATCCAATCCGCGACGAATTATTTACCGCTTCTCGTGGTCAAGGCGCACAGCTAAACAACAAACGTATTCGTGTGTCTAAGTCTATTGAATTACAAGGCACTGTGCTTGCCACGGGTTTCCCTTTCAAGCAAAAGCACCACATGGATGCCTACCTAGAAGCATTCAAAGCATTATTCATTCATACAGCTGATATCCGCCGTGCGGGCTCTGCAGCTTTAGACATGGCATATGTTGCAGCAGGTCGTATGGATGGTTTCTTTGAAATTGGCCTTAAGCCTTGGGATACAGCAGCTGGTGAGCTGCTAGTAAAAGAAGCTGGTGGTATGGTTACAGACTTTGCAGGTGGTGCTAACTTTAACCGTAGCGGCAACATCATCTGTGGCGCACCTAAGCTTTGCCAAGCGATTGTAAAAGAAATTCGCCCGGTATTAACTGAGTCATTGCTAAAATAATAGCGCTGGCTTAGATGAAAAAACCCAAGCACTGCTTGGGTTTTTTTATGTCTGATTCAATCTAGGAATAACAATAGTAAGAGCTAGCTGTTATTCCAAACTCAGCTATTTAAGTTGAGCGACGGATACCTACTTAATTTCCACACGGGCTGAGCGCATTACGATTTCATCGTTTAGCTCAATACCAAGTCCCGGCTCTTCTGACACTCTAAAGATACCGTTCTTAGGCTGTGGATCTTGCAAGCATAGCTCTCTGTTCCACTTTTTGATTGCGTAAGTATGGTGCTCATGGATCAGGAAGTTTGGGATGGCGGTTTCCAAGTGCAACGAAGCAGCGGTTGCTACCGGGCCACCACAAACGTGTGCCTGAATACGGATATCAAAGATATCGGCGTAATCACATACCTTCTTGGTTTCCGTAAAGCCACCACACAGGCCAATATCTGGCTGCAGCACATCAATACTTTGATCTTCAAAATAAGGGCGAACACCCCAGCGGTTATACAAACGTTCACCACCAGCGATTGGCACTGAGGTCTTGTTGGCTACCTTTGCATGTAAAGAGTGGTTTAGATAATTCACCGGCTCTTCATAATACATACAATCAAATTCTTCAGCGATGTCTGCAATTTGAATGGCTGATGTCGCGCCTGGTAAGCTGTGGCATTCAAAGATAATGTCGACTTCATCACCTACCGCTTCACGAATAGCCTTCATTCTTGCACGGTATAATTTCATTTCCGCGCGCGAGATAAGCTTAGTTCTGTCGTAATAGGTGTTGCCATCTTTATCGTACTGAATTGGGTCAACTTTAACCGCATCATACCCTTCTGCAATGGCTTTGTGAGCCGCTTCAGCATATTCATGTGGCTGAACTAATGCTTTAAACTCGCTGTCCCAGTCAAACTGTAATTGCGAGGCATAGGTGCGAAGCTCAGGGTTCACTTTACCACCAAGCAATTGATAAACAGGTAGGTTTAAGGCTTTACCTTTAATATCCCAAAGCGCAGTATCTATTGCCGACATCGCCGCATATACCACAGGCCCGCCACCTAAACCCCAGAAGCTTTCTCTGAGCATACGGGACCAGAGCAACTCAGTTTGAAAAGGGTCATGACCAATCAAAAAGGCTTCAGCCATTTCTTTAATCATACTGGCCGCAGCGCTGTGGCGAGGTCGTATGCAAGCCCTGCTTCACCTACTCCTGAAATACCTTCATCGGTGTGAATACGCACAAAAACAGGTGTCCAAGCAGGTCTATCTGGACAATGAATATCGAAGACTTCGACGCGATTAACTTTCATGTTGACTCCTATTGAGCAAAGCTTGGATCTAGGCGGTAAGCTTTACGAAGCATTGCAGGCCATGCTAATTGACCACCGGTGCTACCGCTATGCACGACATTCGCTTGGTTATAAATGTTATCAATGATAGGTTGTGGTACAGGTACGGCTTGTTGCCCCGTTGCTTGAATCGCAACTTGAATTTCACATGCACGCTGTAAGTCATAAAAACGCATAAAGGCATCGCCGACCGTTGGTCCAACAGTTAAACCACCATGGTTCACCAGCAGCATGTGATTAGTTGTACCTAAATCATCCTGCAGCCGCTTTTTCTCATCCATATTCACCGCTAAACCTTCATAGCCGTGATATGAAAGTGAGGGTAAAGAGAACATGCTATGCTGACTCAAAGGCAATAAACCACATTCTACACTCGCGACTGCAATCGTTTCTTTAGTATGGAGGTGAATAACGCAATGCGCATCTTCTCGCACCTCGTGGATTGCACTGTGAATGGTAAAGCCCGCCGGATTTATCTGAAATGGCGTATCATCAAGAATATTCCCTTCAAGATCGACCTTCACTAAATTAGAAGCGGTGACTTCATCAAAGGTCAGACCAAAGGCGTTGACTAAATAATGATCCGTACCCGGTAAACGCGCTGACATATGCGTATAAATTAGATCTCCCCAACGAAAGTGCTCAACCAATCGATAGCAAGCGGCAAGGTCAACACGCAGTTGCCATTCTTCTGCGCTTACTTTGTCTTTTAAATTTAACTGAGGTAATTCGAACATGGGGATCCCTTATTGACTCCACATTTAGATGTATAGAAGTCTAAAATAGCTTGATTATATCTTCAACTAAAAACCACCGCGAACGGTGGTTTTTATTATCTTTGATATCTAATTTTGACGTTATTCAACTTTAGATAAATACTCTGCAATCGCATCGATTTCAGCGTCAGTGACATTAGCGACCATCGCTTTCATCGCTGCTGACATACCGTTATTACGTTTACCTGATTTGATGTCTTTCATCTGCGCCGCTAAATACTCTTTATTTTGACCATTTAGCTTTGGATACAGAGGCATGATTGGTGCTTTACCTTCTGCACCATGGCAGGTTTGACACAGCTTTGCTGTATATAATGCTTTACCATCTGCAGCTATTGAACTTGCTGAACCTAGTGCGCAAATTGCCACCGTAGTCCCTACTAGTAGTTTTTTCATCTTGCTCATATCATTACTCTTTTTATTGACGGTTAACGTTGTAAGTCAGTGTAGACTAAAGTGTGACCTAAAGCCTAATCACTACCACATCAAATCATCTGGGACTTCAAAGTCAGCGTAAGGGTCATCCTCATCACCTTGCTGATTGTCCTCGACATGGAAAACGATATATTTTTCGTCTACCTCTGCAATCTTTCTAGCAGGTTCATCTTGTAGTACGTAGAACTGCTCTTCTAACACACAAATCGCTAAACGCCCCTTTGATAGCGCTTTTTGTGTTTCGGAATTAACTTCTAACTCCTTCACCTTATTTTGGTATGTGAAGTTAAAGGTCACATTGCCGCGGATCTCATCTTGGTTATGATGCTCTAAGATCTGCTTCACGCGAGCAATTTGCTCTTTGTCTTTTAGCGTTTCTTGCTTCGCCTTATTTAGCTCTTCGGCACGCTTTTGCTGCTCGAGCTTTGTTTGCTCAATATGTTTTTGAAGGTCCGTTTGGTCGCTCGTTGCGCCCTTTTTCTTTTTCTTCTGCTGTTTACGCTTTTGTGTTTTTGCAACTTTCGCTTTGTGCTCAGTTGTTAGACCTGCTTTTAGTAACTGATCTTGCAGTGAACCCATCATGCAACTCCGTAAAATAGACTTTTCACTATTTTAACTCAGCAATTTCGATTGACCAGAGAGGAATCAGCCAATCTAATATAAAACTACCAAAATTATTGCTGCGCATCGTGATTTAGCGCAAAAAATTGTCATCTAGTTTGCTTTAATTTAAGCTAACTCATCGAAATTAAAAGCCTTATTGCTTAATGCCTGTCATACACCTATTGCTCTGCTCCGTTACCATTTTCTTTGTGCTTTACGCACCGCAGCCGCTGCTGGCTGAGTTTGCGGAGCAATTTAGTGTGTCAGCGTCAGATGCAGGCATGCTGATGTCAGCAACTATGCTACCTCTGGCTATCGCACCAATCTGCTACGGATTATTGCTAGCAAGGTCCAATCCACTACGCATTTTAAAGTGGACCATGCTGCTTTTGGCACTCAGCAGTTTAGCATTTGCTTCAATGACTTCATTTTCAGGGCTATTGTTTATCCGGTTAATTCAAGGGCTATTATTACCTGCAGCACTCACTGCAATGACAGGTTATATCGGCCAACAATTCAGTGGCTCGCAGTTGAAAAGAAACATGAGCTTGTACATCGGAAGTAGCATAGCCGGAGGTTATTTTGGCCGTACACTTGCGGCCAACTTTACGGTCTGGTTTGAGTGGCAAAGTTTCTATTACCTAAACGCATTGTTATTAATTATGCTGGCATTTAGCATTCGAGCCAGCAAGAACAAACCACCAATAATTCACGCGACAAGGATCAGGGACTACCTAACACCACTCAAGCAATCACGCCTAGTGAGATTATACAGCTCTGTATTTTGTATGTTTTTCTGCTTCGCGGGACTACTCAACTTTTTACCTTTTATACTCAAGTACGACTTTAATTTAACTGATCCCAGTAAAGTGGGCTGGGTCTATACAGGCTACTTAGTTGGTGCTTTAGGGTCCATCGTTACACCTTGGCTACAAAGTAAATTTCATTCTACCTGGCGATTTTTAGCTGTGATGTTCTTCATCTATGCTACAACCATTGCGCTATTACCCGTGGCGTCTGTATTCTTTTTTGTGGCCTTATTTACGCTATTCTGCGCCTGTATGTTTGTGATCCATTCAACCGCAGCACCATTAGCCAACAGTATTAGTCAGGCTCCAGCAACCGTCACCAATGGCGCTTATGTTTCATTTTATTATTCTGGAGGCGTGCTGGGTTCTTACCTTCCGGGTTTGATTTATGAGCAAGCTGGTATCGCTTGGTTTTGTGCGTCACTTTTTATCGTTTGTACAGTCGGCTTAGTTCTGAGTTTGAGAAATACAGTCAACCCAGTGAGGTGAGTGTCCAGTGACTTGCCAAAAGCGCTTTAAATCTTCGAGCGTTAACACCCAAGTTTTAGTATTCACTAGGGGATGACACTGCCATAAGTGCGCAGATTGCAGTTCACTATCAAGCCATAATTCGACTCGTTGCTCACTGTCGTTATGCAGTGTGAGTGCTGATACACAGCCTTGTTCCACTCCTAAATACTTTGCTAACCTGTCCGTCGATGCAAAACCTAAACGCGACACCCCTTGAGATTTAGACAGCGCTTTTAGATCGACTTGCTTATCTGCAGGAATAATAAAAAGAAAGTGTCGCTTTCCATAGTTATCTCGGAGGAAGAGGTTTTTCAGCCGCGTCCCTTTTCTCTCTAACTTTAAATTGTCAGCTTCTAGACAAGTATGTAAAGGTGGATGCTCATAATTGAGATAACTGATATCTAGCTGAGCGAGCAGCTCTGCAAGTGCACTCGGATTATTTCTGATCACAAACACCTGCCTCGTAACTGAACGCTACGCTGTCGCCAGTATACATCGGTAATTTTATGACCTGCCTTACAGTAGTTCGCCTCAAGCAACGCCGGTTTTAATAAAGCGACGGCTTGCTCTTCTAGCTTGAGTTTTAGAGAGGGGGAGTCCTCAATACGTTCAAACTCCGCAAAACGTTTTAGCTCTCCTCTTGATATTGGCTTACTTGAATCTAACTCCATTCGAGGTGTTGCTTGTACCGTTACAATGAAAGCAAATTCTTTATCGCCAGTTGGCGAAAGACGCTTATGAAAAGATTGTTTTTCGATAATGAGTTCAGGCTCATCAGGCTGTGATGCACAGCTCGCAAGTAGCCCAACAATGGCAATAACAAAAAGATAACGCAGAACCATAATTCTCTTAAGTCGTTTTATTTTCAGTTCAGTGTAACAAAGACTATAAAAAAATAGCGAAATTTTTTGTCAGGGGTTGACGAGAATATAAAAAGTGATTAGATTTTGCATCGTCTAGAGACGGAATGTGGGGCTATAGCTCAGCTGGGAGAGCGCCTGCCTTGCACGCAGGAGGTCAGCAGTTCGATCCTGCTTAGCTCCACCACTTTCTGCTCTTCTTACTTCTTACAAAATGCCCCCTAAATAGAAAAGAAAAAAGCCCAAATCTTTCGACCCGAGCTTTGCAGTTACTTATGTCATTCTGTGTCTACTACTGAGTAAGACCCCACATACCCAAGCTGGATAACTTCATTACTCTCTTATTTGGCCTTCACCATTCACTAAAAACTTTTCTGTTGTTAGCGACTCCAAGCCCATTGGCCCGTAAGCGTGTAATTTGGTTGTCGCAATACCAATTTCGGCACCTAGGCCTAACGCTGAACCATCACTAAAGCGTGAAGAGGCGTTAACCATCACGACAGAAGCATCTACACCGCGTTGGAACAAGTCCGCAGCAGCCTCGTCTTCTGTACAGATAACTTCGGTGTGGTGACTACCAAAGCGATCTATATGTGCAAGCGCTGCATTAAAATCAGCAACCTGACGAACCGCAATTTCAAGGCTCAAGTATTCCTCGCCAAACTCATCATCGCTTAACTCAACAGCATTATCGAAGTAAGCCACGGTTTGCTTACATGCATTGATTTTTACACCTCGTTCAGCCAACGCGGCAGCAACTTTCGGTAAAAAAGTCGAAGCAATATCTTGATGAACAATTAACCCTTCAAGCGCATTACATACACCAGTGCGCTGCGTTTTACCATTTAATAGAAGCGCCATTGCTTTATCGAGATCGGCCGCTTTATCTATATATAAGTGACACACGCCTTTAAAATGCTGGATCACTGGCACCGTACTATTCTCAGTAACAAAATTGATTAGACCCTCACCGCCACGTGGGATGATAAGGTCGATATACTCTTTTTGCTGCATCAGCTCCATTAGCAATGCACGATCTGGATCTGGAATAACAGAAACCAACGCGGCAGGTAAGTTATGTTTTTCAAGCGCTCTATGCATCGCTTTTGCGATTTCTAAAGAACTCGCTAGTGCTTCTTTACCACCACGTAAAATAACGCCATTACCAGATTTAAAACACAGCGCACCGGCGTCGGCGGTGACATTGGGGCGCGCCTCATAAATCATGCAAACAACACCAAGTGGCACTCGCATTTTGCTGATTTTAATGCCATTTGGTCTTACGCCCATGTCTCTGCGTGCCCCTACTGGGTCGTCCAGTTGAATGATAGTTTCAATACCTTCTGCCATGCTTTCAATTCGCGCTTGGTTAAGCGTTAACCTATCAATCATAGCGTCGCTAAGCTGGTTATCACGAGCAGCAGCTAAATCAGCTTCATTGGCTCTAATAATCGCTTCGCTGCTTTCGCGGATCCCTTTCGCCATATCTGCTAGAACAGCGTTTTTTTGCTCTGTAGTTAATAGTGCTAACTGTTTCGCCGCTTTTGCAGCCTGTGATGAAATATCTGTAATTAAACTCATGTCTTATGACTTCTCCAATAAAGCTATATCTTGTTCTGAAATAACGGGTCCGATACTATCTTGAATTTTTTCGCTGATCGGACTCTCTTCATGTTCAGTTAAAAAGTTCAGCAGGCAGCTACTGTAATTGGTGGTCGCTTTTGCTAATCGCTTCCCATCTTTACTTCTTACGAGTATGGTATCACCAACAGAAAATTCACCTTTTACTTCAGTGATTTCATCACCACTTAACTGACCCACGACTTGGTTTTCACTAGAACCGTAATCGCTGTCTACAACTAGCTCTCCCTGCTCAGAGGCTGTGTGAGTCATCCAATGCACCGCTTCTTGCATCGGTTTATCATAAGCAGTAAATACAGTCCCAGGGTTTTTCCCCGCCAACAACAATTCAAAGGTCGTTTCCTCGAAGCCGTTAACAATATAGGTATCTATACCGTGAGAGGTCGCCTTTTCAGCGGCTTCGATTTTGGTCTTCATACCACCGGTGCCAACCTTACTCGTTGGACAACCTGCCATATCGTAGATTTCTTCGGTGATCTCAGTTACCTCTGAAATCAGCTCTGCGTCAGCGTGTAAATTAGGATTTTTGTTATATAAACCGCTAACATCAGAACAAATAATTAGCCCATCAGCATCAGCTGCCCCAGCGACCATGGCTGATAAATTATCGTTATCACCCACCTTCAGGTCGTCTGTGGTCACGGTGTCATTTTCATTGATAATAGGCAGTATTCCATGATCGAGTAAAGTGAATATTGTTTCACGAATACTGGTGTATCGCTCTCTATCACGTAGGTCGCCGTGAGTCAGCAATATCTGCGCCGACGGGAAGTCGAAGAAACGGTCCCACGTAGCCATCATCTCGGTTTGGCCAGCTGCCGCCATCGCTTTTTTCACCGCAATGCTAGGCTGCTCTGCGTTTGGAAATAAGTGCGACCCTGCTGCGACTGAACCAGAAGAGACGAGGATCACTTCGATACCACGGGCTCGACAACGCACGATGAATTGCGCAATGCTGAGTAAATAGCGGGATCGACACCCATCTTGCTCTGGCGCGATTAGCGCACTCCCGATCTTGATTACAATACGTTTTGACTGTTTCATCGACATAAATTCCTGCATTAAATTAACCACCCACTCACGAGTTGGTACTCCAAATATCTCCTATTAGAAGACAACAGAAAGCGCAATGCATCGACCAAAAAGTCGGCAAATAGATAAAACAAACAGACGTGCGACGGCGAAGACCTTAGTCCCATCATGTCGCCACACATGCTAAACCCAGACACAGTAACGATCGTTAACTGGCTGACATTTCACTAATAGAAGATTGATTGTGACATCAAGTACTTAACCCTTGACGTCGAGCCGTTTCCAACAGGGCCACCATGGTTTGGTGCGGCCGGAAAGGCTGTACCGCAATGAATAATTGCGTAATGAGTAGATTGTGAATGACGGCGCGACTTACTCCACGCCTTGAACGCTTATTACCTTAACTTAAGCTCGGGTAAGATTGCAACCCTATCCCATGTTAATTATTTATGACCACCATAAATCAATTTTATAATAGCTTATTTTCAGTAATTTATTCACTTTACCCTCATTCGCGCTGTGTTATAACAGGATGCTAGCTATACTGATAAAAATGTTGGGATAATCCAACCGGGGAGAATCTATGTCAGCAATCTACATTGCAGGTATTGCAGTATGTTCTGTAATAGCACAATGGCTTGCTTGGGCCTTTAAGGTTCCAGCAATTTTGTTTTTACTTCTTATTGGCCTTGCTTTGGGACCGTTTAGCGGCACGCTGGACCCAGATGCCTTACTCGGGGATTTACTCTTTCCCGTCGTCTCGCTTTCTGTCGCAGTTATCCTCTTTGAAGGCTCGCTAACCCTACACTTTAAAGAACTCAAAGGGATTGGCAAGGTCGTACGTAATCTCTGTTCTATCGGGATGCTGGCAACCTTTGCGGTGATAGCAACGACCGCTATTTTCGTGCTGGAGCTTAACTGGCAAGTTGCCGCTGTTTTGGGAGCCGTACTTGTGGTGACCGGTCCAACGGTTATTGCTCCAATGCTGAACGCAATGCGCCCAGACAAAGACATAGATCGTATTTTACGTTGGGAAGGTATAGTCATAGACCCAATTGGTGCACTCTTTGCCGTACTTGTATTTGAAGCAGTCTCTTTAGTCGGTGGCGAAGGTATCTTTAGTCACACCTTGTGGGCGCTAGTATCAACCCTTGGTGTTGGGATCAGTATTGGTGTCGCATCAGGTTACCTAACCACATACCTAATAAGAAAAGAGTGGCTTCCTTTCGAGCTTCACAAATTCGCCATTTTAGCGCTAGTGTTGTTTAGCTTTACGCTATCGAATCATCTGAGCCATGAGTCGGGTTTACTAGCCGTGACCATCTTTGGTATTTGGCTCGCGAACCAAGACGACTTGGAAATCGATTCAGTGTTGGAGTTTAAAGAAGATCTTTCAATGATCCTGATTTCGAGCTTATTTATCTTACTCGCGGCACGACTCAAGCTAGAAGATTTAATGCTACTAGACACCGACGTCTTTATCTTTCTCGCGATAGTATTGTTTATTGCTCGACCACTGTCGATATTCTTATCGACGTTCAACACTGACTTACCGATAAAGTCTCGTATTCTGTTAAGCTGGATAGCTCCTCGAGGCATTGTTGCTGCAGCCGTTGGCTCAGTTTTTGCGTTGAGTATGACAAAATCACAAATCGCAGATGCGGATAAAATGGTGCCACTCATTTTCACCGTTATCATCATTACGGTAGTATTACAAAGCCTAACGGCAACGCCTTTCGCGCGTCTTTTAGGAGTTCGTCAACCAAAACCCAATACCTTACTCATTATTGGTGCAAATCATGTAGCAAGAGCGGTTGCTAAGGGCTTAAAAGATCAAAATGTTGATGTTTACCTATCCGATCCCGCATGGGAAAACTGCAAAATGGCAAGAATGGACGGGCTGCCTTGTTACTATGGTAATCCACAGTCGGAACATGCAGAACGTTACCTGCCGTTGACCAGCCTAAAATCGGTCTTAGCGCTTTCACCTAACCGCCACCACAACGCATTAGGTGTACAATACTTTTCTCACTTACTTGGTGATCAGTGTGTTTATTCGCTCAAATCATCCACTAACCATGCTAAGGCGAACAAAGATAGTGCTACTTTTCTTTCTCGCCAAATCTTGTTTGGTGACGAAGGTAATTACGCCAAGCTAAGCAGCATGATGGCAAAGGGCGGCAAAGTAAGCGTAACTCGGATCTCAGAAGAGTTTAAATGGGAACAGTATAAAGAGGTTAACAGTGAAGCAATCCCACTGTTTGTACTCACAGAGCAGAACAAAGATGAAGAGCCTTTGTTGATCCGCCCATTTACCTCTGACATGAAAAGGCTACCAGAAGAAGGCGATCGCGTATTAGCGTTACAACCGCCTAAGTTAACGGTGCTTAAAGATCCAAACGCCAATAAAGAAGGCCAAATTGGTGCAAAGCTTAGCAGCCAGCAAATCACTTAACCTGAGATTTGGATCAGCAATAAACAAGCGTACGAGCCTTATTTAGAAGCAAGCTAAGCGGCGTAAATCACGCCGCTTTTACTTTCCACTCACAACCTGCTGAAAGTAATATCTATTGACCCGACGGAGTTAACCTAAGCTCAGGCTATATAGGCAACCTAGCGCGCTTCACCACGCTATCTGGCATTTTATTTGCCAACTCCCCTAGTGCTACCTGAATTCGCTTATGTAGCTTTTTATCAGCAACTGCGGAATGGAACAGCCATCGATAGGCATCTTCATAGTCTCTAGGACTGCCATGACCTTGATTAAACACATCTACAAGCCTTAATTGAGCATTTAAGTTACCAAGTGCTGCGGCCTCTCTAAGATAGGTTACCGCCATTGCTTTATCTTCTTGCACCAACTGGCCAACATCATAGTAACGACCTAATTGCTCAAGCGCCGCCGCAAGGCCCTGCTCTGCCGCCCTTTTCATATAATAAAGACCGAGTTCAACATTTCTGTCTACACACACGGCATAAGCTAGCATGTCACCATAGAGAAATTGATACGAAGGCAGCGCCATAATTTCAGCACGCGCTTCAATATCTTTAACTAACTGACACTCATCCGCCTTAACCCGAGCGAGGTGTTGATTTTTTTCAATCAGCGCTAATAGCTCTTGCTGCGTGTATAAAGGCACAGCTTCGATTGCCTCTTCGGCAGATACTTTGCTCTGTATACTGAGACTTAAGGAAACACTCAATGCTGTAGCTGCAAAATAACGAAGTAAGTAATTCATCGAAGACCCATCAAAGTAAAGCTGATTATTTAACTATAGCAGGCTACAAAAGCAACTTACTTGCTCTGCAGCAACATCGACACTCAAATATGATTAAGCATTATTTACGCCAAAGCGCAGTCTAATTTTATCATATGAGCAAACATTCGCTTATTTATCGGCAGGAAGACAAAAACTTGTAGGGTAATAGACACAAAAAAAGCTGCCGTAGCAGCTTCTTTCTTTATGAATCGACAGCTGGATTATTCAGCAAAAGGGTTGCGAACAATCATTGTCTCAACGCGGTCTGGGCCTGTTGAGATGATATCAATTGGCACGCCAGTGATTTCTTCTAGGCGCTTGATATAGTTGATAGCGGCTTCTGGAAGCTGCTCAACTGAAGTTGCACCAAAGGTGTTTTCGCTCCAGCCAGGCATTTCTTCGTATACCGGAGTTACTTTCTCGTAGCCTTCAGCAGCAAGTGGAGTCACATTGGTCACTGTGCCGTCTTCTAACTGGTAACCAGTACAGATTTTTACTTTTTCTAGACCATCAAGTACGTCTAGTTTAGTTAAGCAGAAACCACTGATGCTGTTGATTTGAACTGCACGGCGCATTGCCACAGCATCAAACCAACCTGTACGACGTAAACGACCAGTTGTTGCACCAAACTCATTGCCTTTCTCACCTAAATGCTTGCCAACTGGGTCTTGCTTGTCTTGACCGTCGTAAAGCTCTGTAGGGAAAGGACCTGAACCAACACGAGTTGTGTAAGCTTTAACAATACCTAAAACGTAATCTAAGTGTAGAGGACCAAAACCTGCACCAGTCGCAACACCACCTGCCGTCGTGTTTGATGAGGTTACGTACGGGTAAGTACCGTGGTCAATATCAAGTAATGTACCTTGCGCACCTTCAAATAGAATATGGTCGCCAGCATTACGCGCTTGATCAAGTAGTTCAGTAACGTCAACAATCATTGACTTAAGTACTTTTGCTACTTCCATTGCATCATCGTATGTCTTCTGGAAGTCTACTGGGTCTACTTTGTAGTAGTTAACCAAAGCGAAGTTGTGGAACTCTAGTACTTCTTTAAGCTTCGCAGCAAATTGCTCTGGGTTGAAAAGATCACCAACACGTAAACCACGACGTGCAACCTTATCTTCGTACGCAGGACCAATACCACGGCCAGTTGTACCAATGGCTTTTTCACCACGCGCTAATTCACGCGCTTGGTCTAGTGCAACGTGGTAAGGCAAGATCAAAGGACATGCTTCGCTGATCAATAGACGCTCACGTACAGGAACGCCACGAGCTTCAAGCATGTGGATTTCTTTCATTAGTGCATCTGGTGCAAGTACTACACCATTACCAATTACACATTTAACGTCTTCGCGTAGTACACCTGATGGGATCAAGTGTAGTACCGTTTTCTCACCGTTAATTACTAGTGTATGGCCAGCATTATGTCCGCCTTGGTAGCGAACAACTAAAGAAGCCTTATCTGTAAGTAGGTCAACTACTTTACCTTTACCTTCGTCACCCCATTGGGTGCCTAATACAACGACGTTTTTACCCATTGCAAATTCACTTAGAAAAAATTAGGCGCAGATTTTACCAGAAAACCATAGCTGAAATCACCCCAATTTGCCTAATTTTTCTGCTTTCAATAAGATTGATGATGTAAAGCATCAAGGCAAGTTACATAACTTGTTGAAAAGGTAGATTAATAGCTGAAAATCAAACAACGTATTTTATTTTTATATCAAAATAGCTGGATTGTTCGGATTAATCGATAACTATCTCTTTGTTATCAAAAGTAAACTTTTATAAAACGTAAAAAACCCAAAGGTTAACCTTTGGGTTTTTAAAAATATAGCTCTAGCTTGCTGGCTAGCAGTTAAGCTTTGGGTAGCTAGCCTATAGCTCTAAATCATTTTCAACTTCAGCAAGGCCTTTATCTTCTCCCTCTTCAGGCATAATAACCGCTTGCGCTAGGAGCATTTCTCTCAACTTGCCTTCAATTTCGTTGGCAATCTCAACATTTTCTTTTAAGAACTTAATTGAGTTTGCTTTACCTTGACCAATCTTACTGCCGTTGTAGCTAAACCAAGCACCCGCTTTATCAACTAGTTTGTGTTTCACACCTAAGTCTATCAACTCACCTTGTTTCGACGTACCCTCGCCATACATGATGATGAACTCAGCTTGTTTAAATGGTGGTGCAACTTTGTTTTTCACAACCTTAACACGAGTTTCGTTACCAACAACCTCATCACCTTCTTTCACTGAGCCGATACGACGAATATCAAGACGTACGGATGCATAGAATTTAAGTGCGTTACCACCAGTTGTGGTTTCAGGGTTGCCAAACATCACGCCAATCTTCATACGAATTTGGTTGATGAAAATACATAATGTGTTCGAGCGTTTGATATTAGCTGTAAGCTTACGCAATGCTTGTGACATGAGTCGAGCCTGCAAGCCAACGTGTGAATCACCCATATCGCCTTCGATTTCAGCTTTAGGGGTAAGTGCAGCTACCGAGTCAATAACAACCAAATCAACCGCACCAGAACGAACTAACATGTCACAAATTTCAAGCGCTTGTTCACCGGTGTCAGGCTGAGACACCAGTAGTTCATCAACATTAACCCCTAGCTTCTCAGCATAGATTGGGTCGAGCGCGTGCTCAGCATCAACGAACGCACATGTTTTTCCCATCTTTTGCGCTTCTGCAATCGCTTGTAATGTTAGCGTTGTTTTACCTGATGATTCTGGGCCATAGATTTCAACAATACGACCAGTTGGTAAGCCGCCGATACCAAGTGCAATATCCAGACCTAATGAACCCGTTGAGATGGCTTCAATATCTAGCGCCTTGTTCTCACCCAGTTTCATGATTGAGCCTTTACCAAACTGACGCTCAATTTGTGATAGTGCTGCGTCTAATGCCTTTTGCTTGTTATCGTTCATTTGCTTCTCCAATTCAGCGTAATGACACCTAGTATACTGTATGAAATCACAGTATCAAGTGGAATTTTATGATTTTACCATTGCTATAGTATTTTTTAATGCAAATTCAATAGCTTGAACTCTTACTTCGGCCCTATTTCCAGAAAATACTTGGTGAAATGCCTGAACTTTTTCACTATTTGCAATAGCAAACCATACAGTACCTACGGGCTTATCAACACTGCCCCCTGTTGGTCCTGCGATACCGGACACAGCAATGGCAACTTCAGCCTTGGCTGCCTGCTGAGCGCCTTTTGCCATCTCCACAACCGTTTGTTCACTCACTGCACCAAATTGTGTTAGGGTTTGTTGTGATACCCCCAATAATTCGTGCTTAGCTTGATTACTATATGTTACAAAACAACGTTCGATATAAGCAGAGCTCCCCGGCGTATCTGTTAACGCATAACTCACCCCACCGCCCGTACATGACTCTGCGGTAGTGATTGTTACGCCGTTATTCGTTAGAATAGCGCCCAATTGTGCCGCATATTCGGCTATCTCTTTGTAGTGCTCCATAGGAAAACCTTTTAGGTATCAATAATGTCGTCAGATCTATATTCAGAACACACTATAAACCAACAAACCCCAATGATGCAGCAATACCTGCGAATTAAAGCGCAGCATCAAGAAATCTTGCTGTTCTATCGCATGGGCGACTTTTATGAACTCTTCTTTGACGATGCCATCAGAGCGGCGCAGCTTCTCGATATTTCTCAAACCTATCGCGGCAAAGCCGGTGGCAATCCAATTCCAATGGCGGGTGTTCCCTATCATGCAGTTGAAAACTACTTAGCTCGCTTGGTACAACTAGGTGAATCTGTTGCTATTTGTGAGCAAGTTGGCGACCCTGCGACCAGTAAAGGGCCTGTAGAACGTAAAGTTGTGCGTATTGTTACTCCAGGTACCGTCACCGACGAAGCACTATTGCAAGAACGCCAAGATAATTTACTTGCGGCGGTCTACCAACATCCAAAAAACTTAGGTTATGGTGTTGCCTATCTTGATATTAACTCGGGCCGATTTAATATCGTCGAGCTACAGACTGACGAAGCACTTAATTCTACGCTACAGCGCTTGCAGCCCGCTGAATTGTTATATCCAGAGTCATTTCAGAACCTTTTAGTGCTAGAAAGTATTAAAGGCAGTCGCCGCCGCCCGGATTGGGAGTTCGATTTAGACACAGCAAAGCATTTACTCTGTCAACAGTTTGAAACCCGCGATTTAGTCGGTTTTGGTGTCGACAATGCCAATATGGGTTTAATCGCTGCAGGTTGTGTCATGCAATACGTAAAAGACACGCAGCGCACGGCATTACCTCATATTCGTGCGATCACGCTCGAAAAGAATGAGCACGCGGTGATCTTAGATGCCGCGACGCGCAAAAACTTAGAGCTAACACTGAATCTCTCTGGTGGTGTTGAAAACACCTTAGCGCAGATTTTAGATAAGTCTTCAACGGCCATGGGTTCGCGCTTACTAAAACGCCGTATTCATACGCCCGTGCGCGAACGCAAAGAGCTCAATGCTCGCCTCAATGCGATTGCAAGCCTTATCGAACAACAACTATGCATGGAAATTTACGATGCACTAAAACACATTGGCGATATTGAACGAGTCGTAGCACGGTTAGCCTTGTTTACCGCTCGTCCGCGTGATCTAACGCGTTTAAGAAGTGCATTACAAGCGTTACCGCCATTGCATGATATTTTACAAGACGCGACGGATGCGAGACTTCAGTCTATCATTAGCCACTCACCGGCATTACCTAAGTTACAAGATTTGTTAGAACGAGCGGTTATCGACAATCCCCCTGTTCTCATTCGTGATGGTGGAGTAATAGCACAGGGCTACAATGCAGAGCTTGACGAGCTGCGTGCATTAAGCGCAGGTGCCACAGACGTATTAGAAAAACTTGAAGAAAGAGAGCGCGAGCGCACAGGGATCTCAACATTAAAAATTGGGTATAATCGCGTTCACGGATTTTATATTGAGATCAGCCGCGCCAATTCGCACTTAGTGCCTGCAGAATACATTCGCAGACAAACACTGAAAAATAACGAGCGCTATATTATTCCTGAGCTAAAAGAGCATGAGGATAAAGTGCTTGGTAGCCAATCGAAGGCGCTAGCACTTGAAAAGCGCCTGTATGAAGAGCTCTTTGAACTCATCGCTCCTTATATTGAACAATTGCAAGTCATGGCAGCGGCGCTTGCGGATTTAGACGTATTAAACACCTTAGCCGAACGTGCTCAGACACTAGACTATTGCAAGCCCACGCTTACCGAGGGCACCGAAATTGATTTAGTGGATGGTCGCCATCCAGTCGTAGAACAAGTAAGTAAAGAGCCATTCATTGCCAACCCAGTTAAACTCAACGATGAACGGAAAATGCTCATTATTACAGGGCCAAATATGGGTGGTAAATCGACTTATATGCGCCAAACCGCGTTAATTGTGTTGATGGCGCATATTGGCAGCTATGTGCCGGCAAGCGCAGCCACCATCGGAATTGTCGATCGTATTTTTACTCGTATTGGTGCCAGTGACGACCTTGCCTCTGGGCGCTCAACCTTTATGGTTGAAATGACCGAAACTGCAACCATTTTAAACAATGCAACCGCCCAATCATTGGTGCTGATGGACGAAATTGGCCGTGGTACAAGCACCTATGACGGTTTATCACTTGCTTATGCAACAGCGGATTATCTCGCCAGCAAAATTGCAGCAAAAACACTATTTGCTACTCATTATTTTGAGTTAACCGAATTGGCTGAGCAACAAGCAGGCCTTGTTAATGTGCATTTGGATGCCGTTGAACATAACGATACCATTGCCTTCAAACATACCGTGATGGAAGGGGCTGCAAGTAAGAGTTTTGGTTTACAGGTAGCAAGTCTTGCTGGCGTGCCAAAAGCCGTGATTAAGTTGGCGAAACAGAAACTCGCTTTGTTAGAGCAACATCAGAGTGTTATTGGCGATAAGCCTACTCATGTAGCTGCGCCTCTACAACAGAGCTTAATGCTTGCCAATGAGCCTTCTGAGGTTGAAGCACTACTTGCAGATATGGATCCCGATGATATGACACCAAAGCAAGCTCATGCTTTGCTATATCAACTTAAATCTATGCTTTAGAAAGTTATGCTATGGAAAGTAAAAAGCGGCTAAAAGCCGCTTTTTTAATGTTCTCTCACAATTAGAACTTGTGGTTATACTGAAGACCAAAGATCATCGCATGGCCTTTAGAACGGAAACCCCACTTGCTTTGCGCTTTGTCAGTCTCAACAAAGTTTTGAGTCTTACCTCTTAACAAGCTGATACCAAAATCAAGTGTTGCTTGATTTGGTAAAGTGTACTCAGCACCAAAAGAGTACCATGTACGGTCTGTGTCTGGGATTGAAATAGACAGGTGGTTTTCATCCGCTGGCGATTCATCATACGCCATGCCAGCACGCAACTTAACAGACTCATTTAACTGATAGTCAGCACCTACGGAGAAACGCAAAGAGTTTGAAAAGTTTTCTTCTTTAGTGAATGCCGACTGCGAAGTACCGATAATCGCCTCAAGCTCATCAAAGCTGCTCCAGCCTGTCCATAATACGCTGTAGTGAACAGAGGTTGCTGAGTTTAACTTATGTGAACCGGAAATTTCAGCTATTGCGGGTAGTGTTATATCTACATATCCAGGAACAGATTCGTTGCCAGTACCACCTATTTCCGGAGGCAAAGCACTACGGAAGTGGCCATCAAAAGTAATGTCCGTTTCGCTGCGATAATGGAAACCAAGGCGATTGTTTTCATCAATTTGATAAGCTACACCCACATTCCAACCAAAGCCAGTATCATCACCTTCAAGGTGAACAGCTTCAAGGCTAGCCAGCTGACCTAAGTTGTTAGCACCCAAGTTACGGATGATTTTTGCATCGGCATAAACATGGTTAATACCTAGAGCAACACTCCACTGCTCATCCACTTGGTATGATGCGGAGATACCAGCATTGACTGTGACGATTTCAGTTTCACCCGCGATTTGGCCTGCCACATAATCCTCATCGAACTCTGTAGCTAGACCAAACTGTGAATAGATACCAGCACCAATCGACCATTGGTCATTATATTTGTGTGTCGCATAAATAGCAGGAATAATAGCACTTGGTGCGATGCTGTTGTCATTTAACGCTGCTGCAGGGATCCCATTACTAGTACCTGTTCCCGTCAGGCTTACGTCCGGTTGAACATACATAGCTGCTACTGATAATTGCGTGCCTGATAGCTTACCCATCAATGCTGGGTTACGTGCAACCACTGACGCATCGTCGGCTGCAGATGCTTCACCCGCATAAGCACGACCAAGGCCAGATACGTTTTGTTCCGCAAGTTGGAAGGCGGCAGCTAGTGCTTGTGATGACGATAAAATCGCACCTGATGCGATAAGACCTAATAATACTTTGTTCATACTCTAATCCCCTGTGAACTAACCATTTCCTGAGTAATGGTTAAAAAAACCAATTCGAGTAACACTGCGTAGCCTCACTTTGACCTTGCTCACCTAGCCAATATCCAGCTATGCCACACACCCACCAAATTGGCAGAATAATAAATTCATGACACCCTACCTAAAAGTGGAGTAGAAATCTCCTTTTTTGCGACTTTTCGTTGATTAAGTGAACATATAACGAACAAATTACGCACTTTATAAACTCATCGGATGAGATAAATTATCAAATGATAATAATTACCAATATCATTGACGTACCTTCACCCCTTATATACACTCTTCAATCTGAGTATGAATCATTCTGTGTGCTAATCGTGCCAAGGAGAACAACATGTCGATAGCATTAATCGTTTGCGCATTGGTATTTTGCGGTCTCAGCGTATATTGCCTGTGTAAAGCAAACTACTGTGCCTGTCGCCACGCAGGAGAGTGTGATAACCCAGTCAGTCAATACTGGTTAGGTGCTATTGTCGCAGCGCTGCTATCACTGCTGTTAAGCTGTGCGGCGTTACATTCGGAAAAGGGAACATTGCTGTGGATATTAATGATGGCAAGCTGTATGACTGGCGCGATGCTCTCTGCTAGGTGGCAAAACCTCAAAAGGCGCTGTAAAAACGCTTTCTTCCCTGTCGCGCAATCCAAACCTTAAATCAATAATTGATCTCTTAGCAGTCGTGAGAGGTTAATTTGATAATCAAGCGGCCTGACACTTGCGATCACTTTTATATCTGACTCGCTTAAATCCAAATCTTTTGCCGTAACATGGTGGAGATGTTTGGTATTGTAAAACACACGTACAAGAGGCGCGGTGGGTGCATGTTTATTGCCTTCGAGTACCAACCCTAATCGCTCGTTGGTCAGTTTAACAATAGTTCCTACGGGGTGAACCCCCATGCACTTAATAAATCGTTGCACTAAAATAGGGTCAAATTGCTTTTTACTCGACAATAAAAAACGTAAAGCATTGATTGGTTCATCAGCCTCTTTGTGGTGCTGATCTGAAGTTATGGCGTCGTATACATCTACAATCGCCATCATTCTTGCCGCGGTGCTGAGTGCGTCGTCTTTAATTCCTCTGGGATAGCCTGTACCATCTAAGCGTTCATGATGGTTGATGATCATGTCCAGCATAATAGGCGTGATCCCAGACTCACCTTTGCTCAACCCCAACGACTGCGCCACATGTTTTTTGACCGCACGATACTCAAGATCGGTAAAATTACCCGGCTTATTGATCAGCCCCTGCGGTAGCTTAGCGTGACCAATGTCATGCAACATCGCCCCCGTGGCTAACTGTTCAATAATGTGTTGTTGCAAACCGAGGTGCTTAGCAAATACAGTGATCAGAATTGCGCAGTTAGTCATATGACGCCAATTGTAGGCATCTTTGTCTTTGATCCGAGTTAAAATCGCCATCGCATTTGAATTACGCAATACCGAATCGACGATGTCTTTACTTACCTCATTGATGAGGCTCATATCGACCTTCAAACCCGATGTTACATCTCCATAGAGGCTTTGGATCTGCCGATTATTTTTTTCAAACTTTTGCATCGCAACCGCGAATTCTTGCTGCAAAGTTTGTTCTTTACTCACCGTTTTAGCTTTGGGTTTTGGCTTGCTGCGAGCGGTGGAGAGACTACCATCCATGCCATTTTTCGCGGCAGGTTCTTCAGGGGCTTGTGGCGCTTCAGTGACAGGCTCTGCTGGTTGCTGATATTTCTGTGGTACAGGAATATCACTCTGCGTAAAGTCTATGGTGAGCTCTAACACCCCTTTATCAATCAGCCTTTGAATGATAGCTTCATCTCTAACCATTCCCCGAGATTTAATCTTAATACCCGCGTCAGACTTATGTTTGTGAACATTATCCACAAACATTCCAGGTCTAAGATCTTCAATGGGAAGGACAATCTGCATGAATCGCTTACACTACGTAATTAGCCAATGAATATTAATACCATTGAATGAGGTGAAACACCATCTATTCAGATTAAATTCACACAAAGGTATGGTGAAATTACAACCTTTCAAAAACCTCAGGAGATATCAATTTGCTTAATTAAGTGATCTATTTTGAGGTATTTGTGAAGCATTGCCGGAGGGAAACCCAACACCGTATACATGCTGGGTTTTATATAGTTGCTATTCTTGGAAATAAGTTCCCCAGCCGTCGTATTCAACGTCAGCGTCTAATGCAACCTTTTCTAACTTGTCTACGTCTTCCATGATGACGTCGGTATCCAGTTCGGCTTCTACAACAACATCAAAGCCCCAAATTTTGCCGCCGTCTTCGAGCTCAAGCTCTGCTGGTTCTTCAACATCATAGCCCAATTTAAATGCTGCTAATGCTGCTGCTTCCAGCTTGTCAAAGTCCTCACTTACAAAGTGATGTTCTACTTCATAAAGCGTTTCAGGGTTTGAACCGTCTTCTAGCAATGAAGAAACGATGTCTTCACTTATCTCACGCCAGTTTTCCATTATTTTAATCTCGCTTTTGCATCTAGTTCAGCTATTCTTTGAGCCATTTTAGCATGGATCTGAGCAGCGTGATCCCTTGCTGGCACTTCTGGGTCTAAATATTCTGGCTCTAGTATATCGATATAGACCTTTCCATTATTCCAACGATTGAGCTTTATCTGCTCATGCGTTGAACTCATACACACTGGGATGATAGGCACATTGGCGCTCATTGCAGTGTGAAATGCCCCGGTTTTAAAGGGTAACAGACCGCGACCATAGCTTCTGGTTCCTTCAGGGAACATCCAAACCGATAGTTTTGACTCAGTGATTTTTTTTGCTGATTTGGTCAGTGTTCCTAAGGCTTTAGAACGATTAGCTCTATCAATCAAAATGTTGCCAGATAGCCAATACATTTGCCCAAAGAACGGGATCCACTTTAAGCTTTTTTTCCCCATGCTGACGGTGTTTTTTGGCACCACGGCCGGCAGCGTAAAGAGATCGTAATTATTTTGATGATTTGCAACATACATCGCAGGAACAACATGCTTGGCATTTTCATGCTGCGTGATCACCAACTCAACGCCTATCAACTTTGACATATAGCCATACCATTTGGCTATCGTGTGCACGTTGTTGGCGTGAAAAGGGCGCACAATGCACAATAACAATCCGCAAATACCACTAACAATGATAAACACTGCTAATAAGAGAATTCGTATAATGGCAATCAATTTAACCACTCCAGAATTAAAATCTTGCGCATTATAGTAAAATAAGCGAACACTTGTAAGCTCAAAATGATGATAGTTTAGAGGCTGCCAGAGGAATCTCAGAGTATGATAGTTAAGATACTGATCTGTTTATAGAAAATAAAAATGCCGCTGAGTAGCGGCATTTGACACACGATTTATCATTTTTGCAAAATTTAGCTCATTGCGTTTTGCAGCTTTTTCATTGCTGACTTTTCTAGCTGGCGTACACGCTCTGCCGACACGCTATATTTCTCAGCTAGATCTTGTAGCGTTGCCTTTTCGTCAGCAAGCCAGCGTGCACTTACGATATCTTGAGAGCGCTCATCAAGCGTTTTCAGTGCTGCAAATAGGCGATTATGTGACTGCTCTTGCCACTGCTCTTGCTCAACTTCTTCGGCAAGGTCGCTACTTGTGTCTGTTAAATACTGTACTGGAGAGAAGTTACCTGCTTGACTTTCGTCATCATCAGCAGATAGGTCAAAGCCCATATCTTGGCCTGCCATACGAGATTCCATCTCGCGAACTTCTTTCTCACTTACACCAAGCTCGTTTGCAACTGTTGTCACTTCGTCTTGGTTAAACCAACCTAAGCGCTTTTTATTTTTGCGCAGATTGAAGAATAATTTACGCTGCGCTTTTGTCGTCGCAACTTTCACAATACGCCAGTTCTTTAACACATATTCATGGATTTCCGCTTTAATCCAATGTACTGCAAAAGAAACAAGACGCACACCCACACTTGGGTCAAAACGCTTTACTGCTTTCATCAACCCAATGTTACCTTCTTGGATTAAATCAGCCTGAGGTAGGCCATAGCCCGAATAACTTTTTGCGATGTGAGCAACAAATCTCAAATGAGACATAATGAGTTGCTTAGCCGCGTTAAGATCCCCTTCTTCCTGAAGACGTGTCGCAAGTTTTTTCTCTTCCTCAGCGCCAAGCATAGGTATTGTGCTTACAGATTGAAGGTAACCTTCAACACTTGCGCTTTGCTGCCCAGTTAGTGCTAATGCGTATAAATCTTTAGTCATGTTTCACCTCAGTGATAAACCGTTTCGTGTATATTTAGCACTCTAACATCTAGAGTGCTAAATGCAATCTACTTTATCTGATTTTTAAAATCAACCTTTTTAGAAGAACTTCAAAAACAAAATATAACCTATTGAATAACAATAAAAATATTGAATTAACTTGGCTTCTTTTTACGATATTATTTTTTTATGACAGTGCTAAATTTAATTAGTTCTGATTGCTTGAGTGCTAAAATCTGATAGCAATTGGCAATCGACTGCTAAACTTTAGCAGTCGATTGGTAGTTGTAACGTTAAATCACACCTTTTCAGGTTCAATCTCTTTTATATAACGGTGTACAGAAAGAAAAGAGCCTACAAACCCTAAAGTAATCGCGGTGCCAAGTAGCACTAAAAGTTCATTCCCTGCCATCCCTTGAAGCACAAAGTTGCTTTGATATACCCCAACAACCGTAGAGACAGCTGATTCCAACCACCACAACATAAGGGCAACGCAGATAAAGGCAACCAAACCACCAACTATGCCATACCATACACCAGTCCAAAGAAACGGAGCCTGAATAAAAGCATTGGTCGCTCCCACCAGTTTTAGCACTTGAATTTCTTCTTTCTTGTCCATGATGGATAAGCGTATGGTATTTCCAATAATCAAGATAACAGCGCTAAGCAATAGAAACCCCACGGTGATCACACTTTCTTTTAGTAACCCCAGTAGTGCATTAAGGCGCTCTAGCCATTCAATATCCAGCTTACCAAACTCAACCTCACGCTCTTTTTCAAGTTTAGTAAGAAGCTCAGTTGCGGCTTGTGGTTTTCTAAAACGACTAACAGGTGTTACCAACACAACATTAGGCAAGGGGTTTTCTTCTAAATAGTTAAGCGCCTGACCAAAGCCAGACATTGACTTAAATTCATCCAGAGCTTGACTTTTACTTATCAGTACTACTTTTTCTATTTCTGGATAGAGTGCAAGTCGCTTCACCAAAGTTTGTGTCTGTGACTCTGTCATTTCATCTTTAACAAATAATGATATTTCAGATGCTTCTTTAAACCCGCTACTTACCTGCTGGACATTTTTCACTACCACATAAAGCGTCGCTGGCAATGTCAGGCTGAGCCCCAAAACTAGAATAGTCATTAAAGAGGCCATTGGCGTCCGCCACATTTCCCCAAGGCTCTGTACACCTTGACGAATAATCATCAAACAAAAAAAGTAAAAATGATGAAACATCGACTTTTTACTCTGTTCAGCCTGATTTCCTCTTCCTTTAAACAACAAACTCATAGCGTGTCCTCCGCTAGCGGATCTTGTAGCATACGTCCTTGATTCAGTGTGAAGCTACGGTATTTCATACGTGCTATTAACCCTAAATCATGGGTAGCGATAAGAACAGATGTACCACGGCGATTAAATTCTTCAAATAGGTTCAGAATTTCCATCGATAGTTCAGGGTCTAAGTTTCCTGTAGGTTCGTCTGCAAGCAGCAAAGGCGGCGAGTTAACAATCGCTCTTGCTATGCCAACACGTTGCTGTTCACCTCCAGATAACACACTCGGGTGACACTTTGCTTTATCAAGCAAACCCACCTTGTCCAAAGCAGCATGTACTCTTT
This sequence comes from Pseudoalteromonas sp. A757, assembly GCF_004103285.1. Lineage (NCBI taxonomy): Bacteria > Pseudomonadati > Pseudomonadota > Gammaproteobacteria > Alteromonadales > Pseudoalteromonadaceae > Pseudoalteromonas > Pseudoalteromonas sp. A757. The sequence goes on along the minus strand of NZ_QNQN01000071.1, from coordinate 236,600 downwards.
TGGTGATCTGTTTATGGTGAGTACCTTCAATAACTAAAGGTAGTGCGACGTTATCAAATACACTGTAACGTTCAAGTAGGCGGTGGTTTTGAAAAATAATCCCAATATCTCGGCGAACAAAAGGAACTTGCCGGTTGGATACCGTATTGAGGTCAACACCATTAATGTAGACACGGCCTGCTGATGGCCTTTCCATCACGCTAACCAACTTTAATAATGTACTTTTACCTGCGCCACTGTGGCCGGTTAAAAATGCGAGTTCTCCATTTGCAAGTTCAAAGCTAACTTTTTCCAGCGCTTTGTGCCCACCAGGATAAGTTTTGCTCACTTGCTCAAATTTAATCATGTTGGCCTCTTATACTTATTTTTAACCATGACGCTCAGCCCGTGGCATTGTAGCAATTCAGCAATCGAATAAAGCGGGCAAATTTGCCCGCTTTATTGCAACTGATGTCTCTATTTATTCTTGACTGAACAAAGCCTCGATAAAATCATCACTCTTAAAGGTGCGTAAGTCGTCAATGCCTTCACCTACACCTATATATCGAATTGGCACCTTAAACTGATCCGCCACAGCAAAGATAACCCCACCTTTGGCTGTACCATCAAGCTTAGTTAACGTGATACCAGTTAAGCCAACCGCTTGATTAAACAGTTTTACCTGACTAATCGCATTCTGACCAGTTCCGGCATCAATCGTCAACATCACTTCATGTGGCGCGTCTGGGTCTAATTTTTTCATTACTCGAGCTATCTTCTCAAGCTCTTGCATTAGGTTATCTTTATTTTGTAATCGACCCGCTGTATCCGCTATTAATACATCAATATTTCTCGCTTTAGCGGCTTGGAAAGCATCAAATACCACCGACGCAGAATCAGCACCTGTGTGCTGGGCCACAACAGGGATACTGTTTCTTTCACCCCATACCTGCAACTGCTCTACCGCAGCCGCGCGGAAAGTATCGCCAGCCGCCAACATGACGGATTTACCTTCACTTTGAAACTGTTTGGCAAGCTTACCGATTGTCGTCGTTTTACCAACACCATTTACGCCAACCATTAAGATAACAAAAGGTTTTTTATCGGCAGGGATCTCAAGCGGCTGCTCTGCCGTTTTTAAGATCTCTGACATTTCTTTTTTCATTAGATCATATAAAGCTTCACCGTCTTTTAACTGCTTTCTATCAGCAGCATCAGTCAGGTTATCTATCAGCTTCATCGTGGTTTCAACACCAATATCAGCCGTTAGCAATTGTGTTTCTAGATCTTCGAACAATTCATCATCGATTTTCTTGCCTTTGAATACCGAAGCAAAGCCCGAGCCGATATTGGCTTTGGTTTTCAAAAGGCCTTTTTTAAGGCGAGAAAAGAAACCTTCTTTTTTCGGCTTCTCTTGTTCTTTAGCTAATTGTGCCTGACGCTCTGCCTCTTCACGTTCAGCTTGTTCTTTCGCTTCTTGCGCTTGACGTTCTGCTTCCTCGCGCTCGGCTTGTTCTTTCGCTAATTGCGCCTGACGTTCTGCTTCTTCACGCTCAGCTTGCTCTTTCGCTTCTTGCGCTTGACGCTCTACTTCCTCACGCTCAGCTTGTTCTTTCGCTAGTTGCGCCTGACGCTCTGCTTCTTCACGCTCAGCTTGTTCTTTAGCTAGTTGCGCCTGACGCTCTGCTTCTTCACGCTCTGCTTGTTCTTTCGCTTCTTGCGCTTGACGCTCTGCTTCCTCACGCTCAGCTTGTTCTTTCGCTAATTGTGCCTGACGTTCTGCCTCTTCACGCTCGGCTTGCTCTTTCGCTAATTGCGCCTGACGCTCTGCTTGTTCTCTCGCAAGTTGTGCCTGACGTTCAGCTTCCTCACGCTCGGCTTGCTCTTTAGCTAGTTGCGCCTGACGTTCTGCTTCCTCACGCTCAGCTTGTTCTTTTGCTTGTTGCGCCTGACGCTCAACCTCTTCACGCTCGGCTTGTTCTTTCGCTAATTGTGCCTGACGTTCAGCTTGCTCTTTAGCTAGTTGCGCCTGACGTTCTGCCTCTTCACGCTCAGCTTGTTCTTTCGCTAATTGTGCCTGACGTTCAACTTCCTCGCGCTCAGCTTGTTCTTTCGCTAATTGTGCCTGACGTTCTGCCTCTTCACGCTCAGCTTGTTCTTTCGCTAATTGTGCCTGACGTTCAGCCTCTTCACGCTCAGCTTGTTCTTTTGCTAATTGTGCCTGACGCTCTGCCTCTTCACGCTCTGCTTGCTCTTTCGCTAGTTGCGCCTGACGTTCCGCCTCTTCACGCTCTGCTTGTTCTTTTGCTAACTGTTCTTGGCGCTCAGCTTCTTGTTGCTCTTTATCGGATTTACCAAAGCCCAACCAAGATAAAAATTTGTTTTTCTTTCCCATATTCACTTATGACCGTGTTAGATAAATTGCATAAACCCAAAGCAAAATGTTGATGATCTTGCTACCATACTCGAAAACGCCAATCCGCATCAGCTTATCGCTTTTACTTGGATTGATATCACACTTAATTTTGGGCTCGAAAGGCAAGCCGAGGATGGCAACCTTAGTGCTTAGACAAAATTGCGTGCAAGTGTACCATGTTCCGTAAGGATGAAAAATCCTGACACCAAGAACCTTTAATAAAGAAGCAAATTACGTCGCTATGAGAAAATCTAAGCCTAAGTCAAATACCAAGCAGTCTGGATTCATTCGCCTGATCAGTGGCAAGCATAAAGGTCGCAAGTTACCAGTTCATGATGTTGTGGGATTAAGACCAACAACGGATAGAATGAAAGAAACCGTTTTTAATTGGCTCATGCAGGATGTAAGAGACGCAAAAGTACTCGATTGCTTTGCCGGTGCTGGCAGTCTAGGATTTGAGGCTATTTCACGCTTTGCAGCAAGCGGAACCTTTATCGAACTGGATAAAACCGCAGCGACGCAGCTTAGCAATAATGCAACCTTACTTAAGCTGGATAACGTTGAAATCATTAATACCAACGCATTAACCATGCTGGCAAATAACCCTAAGCAACAGCAATATAACTTGGTTTTTATTGACCCCCCCTTTCGCAAAGGGCTTGTCACTCCTTGCTGCGCCTTACTTGAATCGCAGTCTTGGCTCAGCGAAGACGCGCTCATCTATGTTGAATTTGAACAAGAGGCACAACCTGAAACACCAGAAAATTGGCACTTGATTAAAGAAAAGCATGCAGGACAAGTGATCTGCCGCCTTTATCAGCGCTGAAATTCCCCCATAAAGAATGAAAAAACAGCCGCTAGCGTATGACATGACAGGGCTGGTGTTTTTAGCTATAATTTAAGCTTTACATGCGGTCTTGCTTCAGATTACAATACCGCACCATTTTTGAACCAATTGGCTAGTTTTTAGCCAGATAGAGCTAAGCTCATTAATTAGGTAGGTGAATTTTTAATGCCAGTAATTAAAGTAAGAGAAAACGAGCCGTTTGACGTTGCACTACGTCGTTTCAAACGTTCATGTGAAAAAGCAGGTATCCTTTCTGAAGTTCGTCGTCGCGAGCACTACGAGAAGCCAACTGCTGAGCGTAAGCGCAAAAAAGCTGCAGCGGTTAAGCGTCACATGAAGAAGCTTTCTCGCGAAAACGCACGTCGCGTTAAATTATACTAATCAGTATTGGTCTTGTATCAATGAGCTTATTAGTTACGCTAAAAGACGCACAAAAAGAAGCGATGAAAGCCAAAGATAAACTTCGTCTTGGCGCGATTCGTGCGGTACTTGCTGAAATTAAACAGCGAGAAATCGACAACCAAACTACACTAGACGACGCAGGCATTACTGCGGTTTTAGTTAAGTTGGTTAAGCAACGTCGCGATTCTTATACCCAGTATAAAGATGCAGGGCGTGAAGACTTAGCTGAGATCGAAGCTAACGAAATTAGCGTACTTGAGACATTCCTTCCTAAGCCACTTAGTGAAGATGAAATTGTCGAGCTAATTGATGCCGTGATTGCACAAACTGGTGCATCAGGCATGCAAGACATGGGTAAAGTAATGGGTGCGATTAAAGCTGAAGCTGAAGGTCGTGCTGATATGGGTAAAGTCTCTGGTTTAATTAAGCAAAGACTTACCGCTTAAGCCCACATACAATTGTATGATTGATAAGTGAACCGAGCCTCGCGCTCGGTTTCTTCGTTTTAGGCGTCATGCGTATCAATGCAGCGCTGATAAGATACCTCAATTGAATTAAGTTGATTTTTTCTCGTCGCTACTTGATATAATGCGCTCACTTGCTAATACAACTTCGGAACATAAATGAAAGGCAAAATTCCTAGACAGTTTATTGATGACTTGCTCGCAAGAGCGGATATTGTCGAGCTCATAGACGGTCGTGTGGGATTAAAAAAGGCAGGAAAAGACTATCAAGCCTGCTGTCCATTTCACAATGAGAAAACACCTTCATTTACCGTGTCACGTGATAAACAGTTTTACCATTGCTTCGGCTGTGGTGCCAATGGCAACGCAATTTCCTTCTTAATGGAATACGACAAGCTTGAGTTTGTTGATGCTATTGAAGAATTAGCTGCCCTATTAAACTTAGAAGTACCACGCGAAAATGCCCCGCAAGGGCCGCAGCGTTCAATGGAAGAAAAAAAGTCTGACTATGACTTAATGCTCCAAGCGGCTAAGTTTTATCAGCATCAGTTAAAGCACCATAGCAATGCCACTCAAGTAATTGACTACGTAAAAGGGCGCGGCTTGAGTGGCGAAACTGTACAAAAGTTTATGATTGGTTATGCACCACCTGAGTGGGAAGCATTGTGCAATCAACTAGCCCGCAAGCCAGAACACAAGCAACAGCTGCTTGATTTGAAATTAGCATCAGAAAAGTCAGCTGGCCGCCAATTTGACTTCTTCCGCGATCGCTTGATGTTCCCTATTCGTGACAAACGTGGTCGTGTCATCGCATTTGGCGGAAGGATAATGGGTGCAGATCAAGGCCCTAAATATCTAAACTCGCCTGAAACACGCATTTTCCATAAAAGTTTCGAGCTTTATGGTTTTTATGAAGCCAAGCAAGCACACAAGCAATTAGATAAGGTGTTGATTGTGGAAGGCTATATGGACGTCGTTGCCCTAGCAGAAAAAGGCATTGATTACGCCGTTGCCGCATTAGGCACTGCAACCACCGCTGAACACATGCAAACTTTGTTTCGTAATACCGACAGAGTGATCTGCTGCTACGACGGTGACAGAGCTGGCCGCGATGCTGCTTGGCGTGCGCTTGACCATGCCCTACCTAACTTGAAAGACGGTAAGTCACTACAGTTTGTATTTTTGCCTGATGGTGAAGACCCGGACTCATTAGTGCAGCAAGAAGGCAAAGACGCCTTTGAAGCACGACTGGAAACGGCAAGCGATTATACGCAAGTATTGTTTACCAAATTACGTGAGCAATGCGACCTTACAAATGATGCAGGCAAATCCAAGCTGCTTACCGATGCCATTCCACTGATCAGCAAAATACCCAGTGACTACTACCAAGAGAGTTTGTTAACTACCTTAGCGAGGTTAATTGGTCGTACTCGTGAGCAGCTTAGTGCTAAATTAGCAAGTAACAAACAGCAGAATAAAATTGAGCGCCAATTTAAAGTGACTCCGATGCGTCGAGCGATTGGCTTACTGCTCCAACATCCACAGCTTGCGCAAACGGTTGAGTACATGCCAGAGCTAGGTGAAATGGCAATCCCAGGTATTCAACTACTGCTGAGCTTACAAATGTTATGTAGTGATAACCCACAAATAAACACAGCGCAGTTACTTGAACACTATCGCGGCCAAGCTGAATTCGATGCCTTGAAAAAGCTTGCGGTATGGCAACATGGCGTTGCTGAAGATAGGCTAGAAGACGAATTTAAAAATACTTTTCAATTTATTGAAGATCAGTGTTTAAATTATCGCCTAGAGACCCTATTAATAAAGGAGAAAACCGAAGGCTTAACAAATGATGAGCGGCTAGAATGCGCACTCCTTACCCAAGCGCTTAAACAGTAGAAGTTCTAGTCAATAGCAATTTTCGGTGCTATAATGTTCTATTCACTGCGTCATCAAAATTTAGCTGTTAAATGGCTGGCGCCTGTTGTATCAACTTTTCAGAGTGGAAGCAAATTTCTCTATGGATCAATCTCCTCAGTCACAACTCAAACTTCTGATTCAGAAAGGTAAAGAGCAAGGTTATTTAACTTTTGCAGAAGTTAACGATCATCTTCCACAAGACATCATAGACTCAGATCAGGTAGAAGATATCATCAGCATGATCAACGATATGGGTATTCAGGTCTCTGAAAATGCGCCTGATGCTGATGAGTTGATGATGCAAGAAACAACAACAGATGAGGATGCTGCGGAAGCAGCAGCTGCGGCATTAGCAACAGTAGAAAAAGAAATTGGCCGCACAACTGACCCTGTTCGTATGTATATGCGTGAAATGGGTACGGTTGAACTTCTAACTCGTGAAGGCGAAATCCAAATCGCTAAGCGCATTGAAGAAGGGATCAACCAAGTACAGATTTCTGTTGCTGAATACCCAGAAGCTATTACTTACCTGCTAGAGCAATGGGACAAGTACGAAGCAGAAGAAATGCGTCTAAGCGACATTGTTTCTGGTTTCTTTGATCCTAATGCTATTGAGGAAGATGAAGCACCAATTTCAGCAACACACATCGGTTCTGAGCTAAGTGATGAAGACTTAGATGACGAAGATGATGATGAAGATGATGACGATGACGACTCAGAAGAAGGCGATTCAGGCCCTGATCCTGAAGAAGCTCGTGAGCATTTTGAACATCTTCGTACATTGTATAATACAGCGCGAGAAATTTTTGAAAGTAAAGGTCGCTCGCACCCAGATGCAAAAGCTGCAATTCAGGAAATCGGCGATCACTTCCGTACTTTCAAGTTAGTACCTAAGCAATTCGACCGCATGGTAAATAACATGCGCGACATGATGGACAAAGTGCGTGTTCAAGAACGTATCATCATGAAACAAGCAGTCCAGATTGCTAAGGTACCAAAAAAGGTTTTTGTTAAGCACTTTGCTAACAATGAAACCGATACCGCATGGATCGATGCTGAAATTGCATCAGGTGAAAAACATTCGGCAAAACTTGCTGAAGTAAAACCTGAAATCGAACGTTGTGTTAACAAGCTTAAAGCGTTTGAAGATAGCACGGGTCTTAGCATTGAGCGTATTAAAGACATCAACCGTCGCATGAGTATTGGTGAAGCGAAAGCTCGCCGTGCGAAGAAAGAGATGGTTGAAGCGAACTTACGTCTTGTAATTTCAATCGCTAAAAAGTATACCAACCGTGGCCTGCAGTTCTTGGATCTGATCCAAGAAGGTAACATTGGTCTGATGAAAGCGGTTGATAAATTTGAATATCGTCGTGGTTATAAGTTTTCAACATACGCAACGTGGTGGATCCGTCAGGCGATCACGCGCTCAATTGCGGATCAGGCAAGAACTATCCGTATTCCAGTGCATATGATTGAAACAATCAATAAGCTGAATCGTATCTCTCGTCAAATGCTACAGGAAATGGGCCGTGAGCCAAGTCCTGAAGAATTGGCAGAACGTATGATGATGCCTGAAGATAAGATCCGCAAAGTGTTAAAAATCGCCAAAGAGCCAATCTCAATGGAGACGCCAATTGGTGATGATGAAGATTCACATCTTGGTGACTTTATCGAAGACACTACTATCGAGTCGCCGATTGATTCAGCAACGATGGAAAGTCTTCGTGGCGCAACCAACGAAGTACTGGCAGGCCTTACCGCTCGTGAAGCTAAAGTACTACGTATGCGTTTCGGTATCGATATGAATACAGACCACACGTTAGAAGAAGTGGGTAAACAGTTTGATGTAACACGTGAGCGTATTCGTCAGATTGAAGCTAAAGCGTTACGTAAGCTGCGCCACCCTTCTCGCTCAGATCTATTAAAGAGCTTTTTAGACGTTAAGGGCTAAAAAGTAGCAAATAAGATTAAGGCCGCTATTCAGCGGCCTTTTTTATATTAATTGGATTAAATAGGTATACACACATGGCTTGGATCCAAATCCGAATTTATTCAGATAAAGCCGATGCCGATGCGTTAAGCGATATGCTTATGGATGTCGGTTGTCCGTCTGTCACATTCATGGATAGTAAAAACAATCCCGTTTACGAACCAAAACCCGGCGAAGTCATCTTATGGCCCGAGACAACGGTGATCGGTTTATTTGAAGCGAATCATGATATGCAAGCAGTCGTTGACTTTGTCCAATCACAGTATCACAAGCCGTTGAACTACAAGCTTGAACAGCTTGAAGACAAAGACTGGGAACGCGAGTGGATGGATAATTTTCACCCGATTAAGTTTGGTGAGAGATTATGGATCTGCCCAAGCTGGCGTGATGTGCCAGATCCCAATGCCGTCAATGTGTTACTGGATCCGGGCCTTGCATTTGGTACTGGTACCCATGCCACAACCGCACTTTGCCTGCAATGGCTAGAACAACAAGACCTAAGCGGTAAAACGGTCGTTGATTTTGGCTGTGGCTCTGGGATTTTAGGTATCGCAGCAATCAAATTAGGCGCTGAGCGTGTGATTGGTATTGATATCGATCCACAAGCGCTTATCGCAAGCCGCGATAATGCCGAGCGTAATGGCGTTGCAGATAAACTAGAAGTGTATTTACCTGAAAACCAGCCGCAATTCAGTGCTGATATCGTTGTTGCTAATATTCTTGCACAGCCGCTGAGAGAGCTACACGAAATTATTCTCGGCTTTTTAGGCGATAAAGGCGCCATCGCCATGTCTGGTATTTTAGAAGAGCAAGCGCAATCCGTTGCGGATGTTTACGCACCATTTTTAAAGCTAGACAACATTGCTCAACAGGGTGAATGGACGCGCGTCAGCGGTGTGAAAAAATAAGGCAGCTAACGTAACGCTGACAAAAGTATCAGCGGATCAATGAAAGTTAGTAAGTTTTAACTGGTAAAGCCTGTAATTAACAGGCTTTACGCATTTTTCACAGCTTAAATTTTCGACTCAAATTGTACCTTTAAAATTGTTTTTGCATAAATTTCGTGCAAATTATCTGAGCTCTCAGGTTGTTATCAAATGTCAACCCATAAAGTTCAAAAAAAAAGCAATTATGTTCAATTTATAACCTTTGATTTTTGCGAAAAAAACCGTAAACTTAGCGCCCCTTGAGGTAAGGCGGATTAAACTGTAGTGCGTATTGGTCCATACCAACTTGAAAACAATCTTATCGTAGCACCAATGGCTGGGATCACCGACAGACCGTTTCGACAACTGTGTCGACGTCTAGGTGCAGGGCTTGCGGTATCAGAAATGTTGTCTTCAAATCCAAAAGTGTGGAAAACTGATAAGTCGCAAAATCGCATGGATCACAGCGGTGAATCGGGCATTCGCTCGGTACAAATCGCAGGAGCGGATCCTGAGTTGATGGCGCAAGCAGCACAATTTAATGTCGCAAACGGTGCGCAGATCATAGATATCAATATGGGCTGCCCCGCTAAGAAAGTGAACAAGAAGCTTGCAGGCTCAGCATTGTTGCAATATCCAGAGTTGGTTGACGAAATCGTAACCGCTGTGGTTGCTGCTGTTGATGTACCTGTGTCGTTAAAAATCCGTACAGGATGGGACACAGACAATCGTAACGGTGTTGAGATTGCTCGCATAGCTGAACGTCGAGGCATTGCTTCGCTAGCCGTGCATGGCCGTACAAGAGCATGTATGTATAAGGGCGAAGCTGAATACGCCACGATCAGAGAAATTAAACGTTCAGTATCTATTCCTGTGGTAGCAAACGGTGACATTACGTCTCCTGAAAAAGCGAAGCAGGTGCTGGAATACACGGGCGCAGATGCCATTATGATTGGTCGAGCCGCCCAAGGTCGTCCTTGGATTTTCCGAGAAATAGACCACTATTTGCAAACCGGTGAACATTTGCCAGAACCTGAAATAGCAGAGGTTCGAGCAATATTGATGGAGCACTTAGTAAATCTTCATCAATTCTATGGTGAGCCAATGGGAGCGCGCATCGCACGCAAGCATGTATCTTGGTATTTGCAGGCCCATGACCAAGAAGGTCAATTTAGGCGAGTATTCAATGCCTTGGAGACGCCAGAAGCGCAAATCGAGGCATTAGAAGACTATTTTGAAACATTAGGGTGAATGAATTTATTCATCCTTCAGGCTAACTAAGAAAGAGACATAACGATGTTCGAACAAAATGTGACTTCTCCATTTATTACTAACGCTCATGTTCAGTCACAAGAGAAACCGCAACCTTTGCGCGATGCAGTTAAAAAAGCTGTACATCACTACCTAAAGCAGCTTAATGGTCAAGACGTACAAGACGTTTATGAGTTAGTTCTTTCTGAGCTTGAAGCACCTCTACTTGAAGAGGTTATGACTTATACTCGTGGTAACCAGACTCGTGCAGCGATCCTTTTAGGCATCAACCGTGGCACACTTCGCAAGAAGCTAAAAAAATACGGCATGAACTAAGCACTGCTGGTAAAGTTTAGTTGATAAAAAAGCACCTTCGGGTGCTTTTTTATTGTTTAAAATTCAGCAGCTAGCGGACATTTATCCTTTTCATATCGCACTTTTCTCATGTTTATCTCGCCTTTTAACATCGTCATCTTAACAATAATGCGCTAAAATACCGGCTTTCTAAGCTAGCCCTTAACTAATCATTGAGGAAACCTGAACCATCATGGATATACATCGTCCAATTCGTCGCGCCCTACTAAGCGTGTCAGATAAAACCGGTATCGTTGAATTCGCCACAGCACTTGCAGCTCAAGGCGTAGAAATTTTATCAACTGGCGGTACTTGCAAACTACTTGCAGACAACGGCATTAAAGTAACAGAAGTATCTGATTACACTGGCCACCCAGAAATCATGGATGGTCGCGTTAAAACGCTTCACCCAAAAGTGCACGGCGGTATCTTAGGACGTCGCGGTCAAGACGAAGACGTCATGACTGAAAACAATATTTCAGCAATCGATATAGTAGTAGTCAACTTATACCCCTTCGCACAAACTGTTGCGAAAGCTGACTGTAGCCTAGAAGATGCAATCGAAAATATCGATATTGGTGGTCCAACTATGGTTCGTGCTGCGGCTAAGAACCACAAAGACGTGACCATTGTTGTAAATGCGAATGACTACAGCCGTGTCATTGAAGAAATGAAGGCAAACTCTGGTTCTACAACATACAAGACACGCTTCGACCTTGCTATTGCGGCCTACGAGCATACCGCACAGTATGACGGCATGATTGCCAACTACTTCGGTAAAATGGTTCCGGATTATACGGAAGAAGCAGCAGAGGAAACCAAATTCCCTCGCACTATCAATATGCAATTCACTAAGAAGCAAGATATGCGCTACGGTGAAAACTCGCATCAAGACGCTGCTTTTTATGTTGAAAACAACATTGAAGAAGCATCCGTCGCGACGGCTAAACAACTTCAAGGTAAAGCGCTGTCTTATAACAATATCGCTGATACCGATGCAGCACTTGAGTGTGTTAAAGAGTTTGATAAGCCGGCTTGTGTTATCGTAAAACACGCAAACCCTTGTGGTGTTGCGGTAGATGAAAACATTCTTGCCGCCTATGACCGCGCATTTAAGACCGACCCGACTTCTGCCTTCGGTGGTATCATCGCCTTTAACCGAGAGCTAGACGGCGACACGGCGGAAGCCATCGTAGCGCGTCAGTTTGTTGAAGTTATCATCGCGCCGAGCGTATCAGAAGAAGCCGCACAAATCGTTGCTGCAAAGCAAAATGTACGTTTACTAGAATGTGGTCAGTGGTCAAACAAAACCACAGGTACTGATATTAAGCGTGTTAATGGCGGTATCTTAGTACAAGATCGTGACCAAGGTATGGTTGGTTTGGACGACCTTAAGGTGGTTTCGAAACGTCAGCCTACAGAGCAAGAACTAAAAGATCTACTGTTCTGCTGGAAAGTCGCTAAATTTGTTAAGTCCAACGCGATTGTTTACGCTCGTGATGGGATGACTATTGGTGTGGGCGCTGGCCAAATGAGCCGCGTATACTCTGCAAAAATCGCAGGGATTAAAGCCGCAGACGAAAACCTAGAAGTTCCAGGTTCTGTCATGGCTTCTGATGCGTTCTTCCCATTCCGTGATGGCATTGACGCCGCTGCAGCTGCGGGTATCACTGCGGTTATCCAGCCGGGTGGTTCAATGCGTGATGAAGAGGTGATTGCCGCCGCTGATGAAGCGGGAATGGCAATGGTGTTTACCGGCATGCGCCACTTCCGCCATTAATCAATAAAGCGCGAAACTTATGAGTTTCGCGCTTTTTGTTTCAGCTAATTTCCAGTATTCTGGCTACAGCATAATCATAACAGAATGAAGGAAGCTAACGATGAATCTAGGTATGAAATCTCTTATCGCTGCTGCAGTATTTACCACTTTAGTGGGCTGTAACGCGACAGAATCCAACTCCAGCCAAGCAGTACCAAGCGCGATTGCAAAAGCAGTTGCTAGCGACAATCGAGCTGAGAAAGATAGAGCGCGAGACCAGTATCGCCACCCAAGTGAAACGCTTGCTTTTTTTGGCATTGAGCCATCAATGACCGTGGTAGAAATTGCACCTGGTGGTGGTTGGTACAGCGAGATTTTAGCGCCACTGGTTAAAGGCCAAGGCACCTATTATGCAGCGCACTTCCCTGCTGATTCAGATGTTGGCTACTATCAACGCTCATTAAAAAGCTACAAAGAAAAAGTAGCAACCAACCCCGACTATAGTGAAGTAAAGATCACAGAATTTGCACCGGTAACACACAGCAACATTGCACCACAAGGCAGTGCTGACGTGGTACTAACTTTCCGTAACGTGCATAACTGGTACATGGGTAAGGGAGATGAAGGTGTACTTAGCGCGTTCAACGCGTTTAATAAGGCACTGAAGCCTGGTGGCATTTTAGGTGTGGTTGAACACCGTCTGCCTGAGCACCGCCAACTTGAGGATCAAAAGTCGTCAGGTTATATGAAGCAAAGTTATGTTATTGATATCGCCAAGCAAGCTGGGTTTGAATTAGTTGCAAGCAGCGACATTAACGCTAACCCGCTAGACAGCGCCAATCACCCAAAAGGCGTCTGGACTCTGCCACCTCGCTTAGCGCTAGGTGATGAAAAAGCAGCGCAATACAAAGCGATTGGGGAAAGCGACCGCATGACCTTAAAATTTAAAAAGCTTTAATAGGAAAATTTCGCCATGAATGTACTCGTCATTGGCAGCGGTGGACGTGAGCATGCGCTTGCGTTCAAAGCCGCACAAAACCCATCTGTAAAAACGGTTTTTGTAGCACCTGGTAACGCAGGTACTGCGCTTGAGCCTAAACTCGAAAACGTGGCTATCGGCGTTGAAGATATCGATGCCTTGGTCGTCTTTGCTAAAGAAAACAATGTACAATTAACCATTGTTGGCCCTGAAGCACCACTAGTTATCGGTGTGGTTGACCGTTTCCGTGAAGAAGGCTTAGCTATTTTTGGACCTACTCAAGCGGCAGCGCAGCTAGAAGGCTCTAAGTCGTTTACTAAAGACTTTTTAGCACGTCACGATATTCCAACAGCGGCTTATCAAACGTTTGAAGAGATTGAGCCTGCGCTTGCCTACTTGAAAGCACAAGGGGCACCTATCGTTGTTAAGGCTGATGGTCTTGCTGCAGGTAAAGGGGTCATCGTGGCAATGACCGAAGCGGAAGCAGAAGAAGCTATCCGCGATATGCTTGCGGGTAATGCGTTTGGCGAAGCGGGCAGCCGTGTGGTTATTGAAGAGTTTTTAGAAGGTGAAGAAGCCTCTTTCATCGTCATGGTTGACGGCAAAAATGTACTTCCTTTTGCCACCAGCCAAGATCACAAGCGTGCGTACGATGGTGATAAAGGCCCAAATACAGGGGGCATGGGTGCATACTCTCCAGCTCCTGTAGTCACGCCAGATATTCATGATCGCATCATGGCCGAAGTGATCAATCCAACGGTTGAAGGTATGGCGAAAGAAGGTCACCCTTATACAGGTTTTCTATACGCTGGTTTGATGATCACAGCAGACGGCACACCAAAAGTTATCGAGTATAACTGCCGCTTTGGTGACCCAGAAACACAACCTATCATGTTACGCCTCCAATCTGATTTAGTTGAGCTGATTGAAGCGGCAAACCGTGAAGAGCTTGATCAAACATCGATTGAATTCGATCCGCGAGCTGCCGTTGGTGTTGTGCTTGCAGCTAGTGGCTACCCTGGCAACTATCCTAAGGGTGACGCTATCTCAGGTCTTCAGGTGAACTATCCTGAAGGTGAAAAAGTGTTCCATGCCGGTACTAAGCAAGATGGCGAGCATGTAGTCACCGCTGGTGGTCGAGTATTATGTGCAACGGCCCTTGGCCACACGGTAACCGAAGCGCAAAAACGCGCCTACTCTCTAGTGAAAGACATTCACTGGGATGGCGTAGAGTACCGCACAGATATCGCATATCGCGCAATCGCACGCGAAAGCTAATTCGCGTTCAGTTTTGTAAGGCCAGCTCGATGCTGGCCTTTTTCATTTTTACACACTGCGTTTCTTAGTTTGTAATGGTATCCTACCCTTTTATGAGCATTTTTAGGGGCAAAGATGCAAGTACAAGGTACGCTCAGCAAGTTAAAGTCAGCGCTTGTTGAACCTATTCAATATCAATTACCCGTGGGTGATAACTTAGTATCACTCAATGACTACTTTGGTAAATCCGTCACCCTTACCTTCACCGGCAATATATTTTGCAGTAGCTGTGGTAAAAAAACCAAAAAAAGCTATTCGCAGGGGCACTGCTTCGTGTGTATGAGAAAGCTCGCCAGCTGCGACATGTGTATTATGAAGCCAGAGACCTGTCACTATGATCAAGGTACCTGTCGTGAACCCCAATGGGGCGAACAGAACTGTATGATCCCGCACTATGTGTATTTGGCCAATACCTCAGGCCTTAAAGTTGGGATCACCCGTCATACGCAGATCCCAACGCGTTGGGTAGATCAAGGCGCAACGCAAGCATTGCCGATTTTTAAGGTGCAGACCCGTCACCAGTCAGGATTAGTGGAAGTGGCGCTGGCTCAGTTTATTGCCGATAAGACTAACTGGCGCAATATGCTCAAAGGCATCAATCCTGAAATAGACCTCAAAGCAGAAGCCGCTAAACTTATCCCACAGATCCAAGCCAAACTCGACGAGCTGGCAGAACTCTTTGGTGCAACCGCTATTGAAGTACTAGACGAGGAAGTGGTCGACCTCACCTTCCCTGTAAACCAGCACCCGAGTAAAATCAGCTCGTTTAACTTTGATAAAGACCCTGTAGTATCAGGCGTGCTTGAAGGGATCAAAGGCCAATATCTTATTTTTGATAATGGCGTGATCAATATCCGTAAGTTTACCTCTTACGAAATCACCTTCTCCGACGAATAAAATGCATGCCAATCGTCTTCTGTAAGTGGCTTACAGAAGACGTAACCTTGGATTGTATGACAACCTAGCTTGCGCAGATAACGTTTCTGTACTGGCTTCTCTACGCCCTCAGCTACAACTTGCAGGTTGAGCGCCTTAGCCATCGCCACAATTGCCGAAACAATTTCGCTATTGCCATATTCATCGGGCACTTTAGCGATAAAACTCGCATCTATTTTTAAGATGTCGATGGGCAGCTTAGCCAAGTAACTGAGCGCAGAATACCCTGTACCAAAATCATCAATCGCCAGTTTGACACCCAGCTCCTTGAGTTTTTTCAAGGTGTACTTAGCCTCGTGAAGATTACCGATAAAGCTATTTTCGGTAAGCTCAAGCTCAAGATACTTACCGTCGACGTTATGCTTTTTTAATGCCTGCGCGACACACTGATAAAGGTCGCCTTGAGTGACATGAGACGCCGAGATGTTAATCGCCATGCGCCTAATCTCAACCCCAGCGCATTGCCATTGCGACAAGTGCTGACAGGCTTTATCTATTACCCACTGATCTAAGCGCATAATAAGCCCGAGCTCCTCAGCAAGTGGGATAAATTGGGCCGGCGAGATCATCCCGAGATTTGGGTCACGCCATCTTAGCAAACACTCAACACTTGAAATGCGACTGCTGGTTAAACATTGCAATGGCTGAAAATGCAGTTCAAACTCGTCATTTTCCAAGGCATTCTGAAAACGACTTAGCATGGACAAACGCTCAAATGAACGTGCATTCATCGAAGCTTCGAATAATTGGAATGAATTACGCCCGACTTCTTTGGAGCGATACATAGCAACATCGGCGTGTTTGAGTAAAGTTTCCGTATCATGACCATCCTCGGGATAAATAGCAGCCCCCATTGAGGCCGTCGCAGCCACCTGCATATCACCAAGTTGAAAGGGATTCGATAATGCCATTAAGATTTGGTCTGCAAATTCAATAACCTCCGACATGCCATTCACTTCGCTTAGTAACACGACAAATTCGTCGCCACCAAGTCGGGCCAACGTGTCACCTTCGTTTAGAATAGACTTTATTCGCTCACTAACCTGCACTAATAACTCATCTCCAGCGCTGTGCCCAAGTGAGTCATTCACTTCTTTAAAGCGGTCTAAATCTATAAACATCACACTGAGTTTTTGCTTATAACGGTGCGCTGATGCCAATGCCATAGAGAGTCTATCGTAGAATAAGCGACGATTAGGCAGCCCAGTCAATTCATCAAAGTAGGCTAAGCGAGCAATTTTTTCTTCCGCATTTTTACGCTCTGTAATGTCGCTAAAAATAGCTGCGTAAAGCATATCGTCACTGTACGGCTCTCTGATCTCAATAATCGTGAGCCATTCAACATAAATCTCACCGCTCTTTTTACGATTGCATATCTCGCCCTGCCACACACCCGTTTCTCTAAGCGTTTGCCACATACTCTGATAATAGGATTCATCATGTAGCCCAGAGCTCAACACACTTGGGTTTTTCCCTAGCACTTCGTAATCTTTGTAGCCGGTAAGCGCACTAAACGCTGGGTTGATCTGGATTATTTCTCCTGAGCTTTTGGTGATCATGATGCCATCGAGAGAAGCATCAATAATACGGTTCGCTAGATATAGATTTTTCTCCGATTTTTGCAGTGCAATATCACGTTGTACTAGGACTTTTTCCAGCTCACTACAATATGCAGTTTCAATTTCAGTCAGGACATTTTTGAGTGCTAATAGCCCAATCACTTGTTGCGAATCAGGGGAAATCACCACCAAATGACGAATGGAGTTTACCGTCATCAGCCGGTAAGCATCGAATAGACTGTCTTTTGGCGTCATGGAGAGCATAGGATAGTTGGCTAATTGCCAGCAAGGCTGACGCCAATCAGGGTTGAGAATAATATACGCAATATCACGCTGAGTAATAATGCCATACTCATTTAATTCACGGTTATACACCAGCACGGCGGTAAGCTTTAGCTCACGCATATTATTGATAACATCAGAGACGCAGTCTTCACTGTCTAAAATCACTATGCTCGAGTCAAAGTGCTGCTCAATTGGTCTAAAATGCAAATAATGGTCGAGCCCTTGACTGCGCACGATATCGGATAAAGAAACCACACCACAAGGTAGATTATCCGAGTCCACCACGAGTAAGTGACGGATCCCTAGTTGGTGGAACTTGACCGTTGCCTCGCTCAAGGTTTTATCTATTTGAATTTTTTGCACTGGTGCTGTCATCACGGCCCGGATCGGGACCTGTGCAAAGTCGGGATCGTTAAAATTGAGCTTAACGCAATCCGATTCGGTCCAGATACCAATGATATCATCGGCACGAGTAACAAAGATCGAGCTCACTCTGCTCGCTCGCATCTTCGCCACCGCATCGTATAGACTGGTTTGCTCATCGCAACATAACAAGCTATTGGTAAATACTTCTTTGATCTGTAACTGACGTGAATCACCAACCATAAGCACACTCTCGCAATATTATTCCAATTTAAAGTATACTGGGCGACACTTTTTATAACTTGACCAAGAACAAATTATGGCGATAAAAAGCTATCCTTTATTGCTGGTATTAGACCAAAGTATAGAGTTTATCGAAGATGAAAAAGCACTTAGAGATGCAACGCATCTGCTCGATGATGCGTCACTCAAACGGTTAATTCTAGTATACCCAAACGATTGCTGCAGCAACGTACACGGTGCGCCCGTGCAATGTATTGATTTGAAATATTTAACCGAATTAGTGCAACAATATCTCGTTGACGAAGGCCAGTGTTGCGTGAGCAAAATCCAACTGAGCAATACTCAGCAGGCTTTTGATTTGTTAGGTCTAAGCTAACCGGCTTCAACCAGCGCTTTGATATGTGTCACAGCGCTGCGGCCTAAAGAAGAAAGATCGTAGCCCCCTTCTAAGTATGAAATAATCCCCAAACAGTCCGATGAGTTTGCAAACTCTACCACTTGCTCGGTGAACCACTGGTAATCTTGTTCAACAAACTTGAGCCCGCCCATATCATCCTCTAAATGACCATCAAACCCTGCACTGATAAAGATGAGCTGAGGTTTAAATGATTGCAGCTTAGGTAACCATTGTTGCTCCACCAAGGCTTTTAATTCTGTGCCATCTGCTCCTGCACTCAATGGAGAATTGATAAGTGTTTGATGATTCTCAATCGCGGTATTTGGATAAAAAGGGTGCTGAAATAAAGAGCAAAGTAACACGCTATGATCGTCTTTGAAAATGTCTTGCGTGCCATTACCATGATGTACATCGATGTCCAATATAGCCACCCGCTCTACGCCTTTTGTTTTTGCATAAGCGGCGGCAATAGCAACATTATTAAAGACACAAAATCCCGATGAAGTACTTTGATTGGCATGATGTCCAGGAGGTCTCACAGAACAAAAGGCGGCGTCAAGTTTACCAGCAACGACTTCATCCACCGCAAGTATTCCTGCGCCAACAGCCCGTTCAATCGCTCTCATAGAATCAGGACAAAGCCAAGTGTCGCCGTCTAGTTCGGTTAACCCTTCATTAGGAATTTTATCCATGACTTCTTTGATCATGGCTTGATCATGAACCAATGCATAGTGTGAGGTATCGGCTTTCAGTGCCGTTTTGTGTTCAATGGCGATATCAAGTCCAGACGCTAGCAACCGATCTGATATCGCATCTAACCTCGCAGGACACTCAGGATGTTCCTCGGTCATTTTATGCTTGCGGCAATATGGATGAGTAATAATTGCAGTACGCATAACGAATATACATCCTATGTTAGTTTGCGACGAGGTTGATTTAAGTAGCTACTCTTTCACTATATCAAAGCCACATAATTGTGGCTTTGATACTTTGGTATACTTAGTGCTGGATTTCTTTCGCCTTTAAATCCAAGTTATGGAAATCGAAACTAAAGTCGCTTATTTCTGGATTAACAAACTCCATCGCAGCAGACTCAACCCGTTGAGATTTATCCATCACAAAATTGATGTAAGCATCTGCTTCAAGTAATGGCTCATCCCAACGCACCACAAAAGTGTTACCGGTTAGGTGCTCAAGTTTCCCTTTTAGGCGCTTAGTATGCGTAAAATCAATGCGCAGTGCCTTACCGAGCTTTTCCACTACCACATCGCCATACCAAGCGCTATTTAATGTCCCCGTGTAGTTGTTCAACGGTAAAGCAGGCTGTGGTTTTGCAACTTCGATTATCCCAGCTTTGGCATACTTTTCTTGTTGCGCCTTAAAGTAATCATCGGCGATGATCTGCACCCAGTCTTTATCTTCTAGGCCAAGCGCATCTTCAAACACTTCATTGATAATCGCGGAAAGTGCAGGGTATTTTTGCTGGTTTGATAAGACCACCACACCCAGTTTTTTCTCTGGGATCATCGCAACTTGCGACACCATACCTAAAATCCCACCGCCGTGGCCCACCTTTTTATAACCAAAGTAGTCCTCTACTGCCCAACCAAGGCCGTACCCTCTAAACTGCTGGTGATATACTTTTGCGGCTTTTGCTGCGGGAATGCGTGTAATGTGTGGATGCCACATTTGCACTTGTTGCTCTTGGCTAAATAGCTGGTCGCCAGAAGGTAAGCGACCACCTTTAAGCTGAGTTTGTAACCACTTGGTCATGTCATCCACGTTAGACGCAATGGCGCCAGCACCACGGAAATCTTCTAGGTAATTAACAAAGAACGGCGTAAGTTTGCCATCCATCGGAATATGGCCAGTCGCCCAATTACTATTGTTAGCCGGGATCCGAGAGAATCCAGCCTTTGAGTCATCCATATCCAACTTGGTAAACATTTCCTGCTCAACAAAATCGCGCCAATCTTTACCACTGACTCGGCTTACAACTTCTCCTGCAACAACAAACATCAAATTGTTATAAGCGTAATGGCTACGGAAACTTGAATCAGGTTTGAGATGTGAAATACCTGCCAGCAATTCTGGCATGGTTTTATCAGTATCAGGCCAGATCATAAGATCGCCTGCCCCAAGGCCCAATCCACTTCGATGACTTAATAAATCGCGGATCGTCATCTCTTGAGTAACATAGCTATCATAGAGCTTAAATTCTGGAATATGTTTGATGACTTTGTCATCCCAACTCAGCTTGCCTTGATCTATCAACATCGCCAGCGCTGCTGCCGTGAATGCTTTGGTATTGGATGCGATACCAAACAAGGTATCCGCATTGACCTTAGCTGGCTTATTTAAATGCGTCACCCCGAAGCCCTTGGTCATTACAACCTGGCCATCTTCTACGATACCAATTGCCAAACCTGGAATATTAAATTTTGTCATTGCGCTTTTTACCGCAGTTTCAACATCCTGTTGGTTTACTGCCGCACTTGCCTGCGCACTAAAAAAACTTGCTGCAACTAGGCCGGAGGTTAATAGCCATTGTGTTATTTTCATTATTTTTCCTTGGTTTTTTGCCACAACCAATCACGATGTTACGAGTTAAGCCTTAAGGTTTAACTTTGTAGTATCACAGTGGTAGATGGCTAATTCTTGTTGTTGTCTGTCGCTATTATTATCTGTAACGTGTGATTGTGCCGAAATAGCCTGTAAATAGCTGGTTGGAAACCGATGCTCCTTTGCCCCGGCCAACACATGATGTACGTACCAATCGAAAGGTAATTGATGCTCCACAAAGGTGTTAGCAATATAGCACCAGGCGTCCACCATACCGCCATCTTGCCTTTCAACAGGTAAACAATGACAGTGGTAGCGCTCCCCTTCAATATCGTCCAAACGCGCTTTTTCTTGTTCATCTAGCCCATACAAAACACCATAAACGTGGCTATTTGCTTCATTGCTTGGCGTAATACTGCACTTGGCTGAACCATCGGTGCTCAACATATCGAAAGTCAGCCGATAGCCATGCAATTTCCCCACTCCAAGTAGCTTCGCTTGTGGTAAGCGAGCCAGCAGACGTGCGGTCGACATATTTGAACCAAAGCTAAAGTTAATAATGTGTTTGTCACTCATTAGATCACCAATCTTACTGCAAGCAATAACATGATCACACCAATCCCGCGATCAAACCAATGTCCTGCACGACGAAAAAATTGTCTTACCGTAGTTTTTGATAAAACTAAAGATAAAAATGAAAACCAAGCCCAGGTAGCCAAAGCCATATAAACGCCGTAAAACAACTGCACACTGCTTGGTGTGGTTGGCTCAATCACTAAGGTAAAAAGCGATAAGAAAAACAGCGTTGCTTTGGGATTTAAGGCATTGACCAAGAAGCCTCGTTTTAACGCAGTCCAATTAGACTCAGTAACAGCGTGTTCAGTAATATTTTCTTGCTCTGAATTGGGTTTTGCATACCGCAACGCTTGGACCCCAAGGTAAGCTAGGTAAAGCGCGGCTATGTATTTTACTGCTGTGAACAAGGTTTCAGATTGAGATAGCAGTAACGCAACTCCCAATAAGCAATAACTGACATGTACTAAAATACCAAGGCCAACCCCAAAACTCGTCCAAAGGGCATTTGCTCTACCCTGCTGTACACTTTGTTTAAGCACTATCGCAAAATCAGGACCAGGGCTTGCGACAGCAAAAAAATGTGCCAGCGCAATTAAAATAAACTCATCAAGATAAGCGAGCATGTGCATGCTCCTGTAAGGCCAGTAAATCACCCCGCTCTGAGTTATTCATTAAGGTATTAATTTGCTTTTTGGCCTTTTTATACTGACTTACAAGATGTGACTTAAGATGCTTATGACCATCTTTCACTCCTTTAAAATGACATACTAGGGCGTGTACAAAAACACTTTGCTGCTCCGTCAGTGCAGCTTTTCGGTTAGCATATTGGTTGTAGCAAGAACCACATCCTCCCCTAAAGTGATATACAGTATTAGACACCATGACCCCAAAGCCGAAAAAGCTCGCTAGCACATCACAAGCTGCGTCTAGTTGCGCTTCCCCACCTGGAGGTAACACGCCACGCTGTAAAATTAGAACTTTTGCCATGACACCTGCATAACTGGCGATCAGATCTTGAGGCTGATTTATTTGATTGGGATTATAAGAAATCAAAATAGGCGCAGCCGGTTCAACGATAACCGCTTGCTCACCGCGCCAACGCCCTGCAATGTTTAACTTAGTCATGCTGGTCGACGCGAGCATGCGTTCAGGCGCAACTAAAGTGATTGGCCACTGCTGTAACCCTGCATAGGACTTTACTCGGGAGAAAACCACTGCCGCCATTTCTTCAATACTGGATACCGGCTCAGGAAAACAACTGGGAGTCGGAGTAATGATCTGCGTTTCATTTAAAAAGTACTCGCCATCAAAATGCTCAAATGCCCAGACAAAGGTATCAATTAACCATTGGGTTTCTTCATCGCTAAGCAAAGGTGAGACTTTAAATAAGGACAGCATGCTAATAATTCACTCTTTTCTGGAATAACCCCTGATAAATAGCATAAACTCTGAGCCTAATGCAAAAACATGGAGTTTCACATGCCACACTTTATTCTCGAACACTCAGCTAATTTGCCAATTGAAACCGAGGCGTTAGTATCACAGGTGCAGCAATTTGCTTGTGCGTGTGGCTTGTTTGAACCAAATTCCGTCAAAACCCGCGCTGTTGCTTTTGAGCATTTTCAGCTTGGCAATGACAAAAAGGGGTTTATTCACCTCCAGATCCATTTAATGGAAGGCCGAACACTGGAACAGAAACAAACCCTTATAAATGAGGCACTCAAGCTTTTAATTGCAAAAGTCGGTGAAAATTTCGCACTTAGTGCCCATTGCTATGATTTATTATCCGATATTTACCGCAAAAACTAATTTATTATTCGAGTTATTTAGCTATGAAATTTCCATGTAGATTGGAGAAATTTTTGAGCCACGTTGCAGAGATGCCACGCAGCAAGGTCAAAATTAATATTAAAAAAGGTCTCGTTACCGTTAATGGCAATATCGTCAAGAAAGGTGATATCCAAGTCACCCCAGCAGACCATATTACTTTCGATGGCAAACGCTTAGAGTATTTGGGTTTACGCTACTATATGCTGAACAAGCCACAAGGTTATGTGTGTGCAAATAGTGATGAATTACACCCAACTGTGTTCGATTTAATCGAAGAACCTAACTTAAAAGATTTTCATGTTGCAGGTAGACTGGACATCGATACGACGGGTTTGGTGCTGCTCACAAATGACGGGGATTGGTCTCATCAAATCACCTCACCAAAAAAGCAGAAGTTTAAAACCTATGTACTAGAAAGTCGTGACGAACTCACTGAAGAAGCGCTAGCCCAGCTTGAACAAGGTGTTGAGTTACATGGTGAAAAACAAGCAACCCTGCCAGCAAAAGCAGAGCTTATTGATAAATTTGCACTACGCTTGTCTATTTGCGAAGGGAAATACCACCAAGTAAAACGTATGCTTGCCGCAGTAGGTAACCAAGTAGTTGAACTTCATAGAGAAAATATTGCGGGGATCGAGCTTGATCCAACCCTTGCTGAAGGTGAATATCGCCCGTTAACTGATGAAGAAATAAGCATAATTAATGCAAGCTAGTTATCCTATTTGTGTAGTATGAGTAAATATCATCTCAAAATAGTCCGCATAGAGCATTAACCTACTTACAAACTCCCCCTAAACGTGCTAAATCATGTAATGAGAGTATTTTTAGGGGGCGATCCTGTGTTTTCTAGTTTCACGTTAAAAACAAAAATAATTACCTTTGCCGCCGCAATATTTGTATCCTTACTTGCCGTTGCTTTTGTAGGCCTTCAAGCTCTACGCCATGCCAGTGAAAGCGATAATATTGCGCGTATCAATCAGTTAATGAAAAGCACCGTTAATATAGTTAAACAATTTGAGCGCTTTGCAGAGCAAGGAAAACTGACGGAGCAGCAGGCAAAAGAAATGGCTATTCAGGTTCTAAGAGAAAACAAATACCATGATTCTGAGTATGTGTACGTTGTTAATGAGAAAATGGACTTTGTAGCGACACCTCACGACCCCCAATTACACAACACCAGCTTTAATGAGTTTAAAGATGCTGACGGCAAAAGCATTGGCAGCATGGTTAAGCGCTTGGTCAGTAACCAGTTTGATCGGATCATTACCTACAATTGGACTTCACTACGAGATGGAGAAGTTGTCGACCTTACTTCAGTGGTACAAAAGACTCCGGGGTTTGGGTGGTACGTAGGTACAGGTATTAGCTACAAAGAAGTAAACGATCGCTATTGGGATACTGCGATTTGGCTAGTGGCACTTTCTTTAGCTGTTGCCGTTGCATTAACCACCGCACTTGCGCGATTTGGACTGTCGCTCAACAATAAACTGGGTGCCGAAATCAATGATGTACTCGAAATCGTAAAACATGTTTCTAGAGGAAATCTGACTACACCAATCAATACTACTGACTGCAAAGATTATAGTATTTTGGCTGCTATGGCTTATATGCAAGGTGGCTTAAAAGGGGTCGTTGAGGGTCTAAAAGAAGCAGCAGAGGCACTTCAGAATCAAACTTCAGACAGTGAAGTGCGATCCGTAGAGCTGGAGAATTTAACTCACAGCTTAAATGCAGAGACTCAAATGGTGGCTTCTGCAATAACCGAGCTTACGGCATCAGCACAAGCCGTGGTTGAGCATGCTGAACAAGCTGCGAATTCAGTTCAAGAGGCTGAAAAGCAGGGAAATACAGCCGACAAACTGACAGCACAGACAGCAACCGAAATCGCTTTATTGGAGCAACAAATTGACAGCGCTGGTAATAACATCCAAGTGCTAGATGAAGAAGTATCAAATATTGCTCATGTACTTACCGTTATCCAATCTATTGCCGAACAAACTAATTTACTTGCGTTAAATGCCGCGATAGAAGCGGCACGAGCGGGAGAGCAAGGCCGTGGTTTTGCCGTTGTTGCTGACGAAGTGAGACAACTTGCTCAACGTACTCAAACCAGCACAGAAGAGATCCGTACCATGATCACTAAGCTGCAAAGTGCAACACAAGACGCAAAAGCTTCCGTTAGTTTGAGTATTGCAACCAGTGAAAAAACAGTGAGTATGTCTGCCAAAGCTTCGCAAGCGCTTGTACAAGTTGCAGACTCTCTTAAATCCATTTCGCACATGAGTCATCAGATTGCACAAGCAGCAAAAGAACAGTTAAATGCAGGGGAAGATACTGCGAAGCGGATTATTGTTATTTCAGACACAGCATCACAAACAGCCAATGTGTCAGAGAAGGCACATGAAGCAACCGACACCATCAAGTCTCTATCTGGAAATCTGGAGACTGAGATGGCTAAATTTAAAATTTAAAAATAAACATTAAGTTTCAGTTAGTTATATATATTAAAAATTTAATAGGCTATGATAAAAAAAAATTATTTAATTTTCCATTCACCTTGTGTTTATTTGGTGTTAAGTTTGTACATGTCGGAAGTTTCAGTTGAGTAGTCTGGCTCGTATCTTCCGAAATTGTGTGTATCACAATTAACTATAAATCCCAAATGACATGATTACTTGAGAACCAAGTATACTCAATAAGGACTATGATAATGCAAAAGTTAAATTTAAAAGAGTGCAAAAAAGTTTCTGGTGGTGGTATTTATGAGCCTACTCACCCTCAAGCAGAGAAAGAAGCCGGTAAAGATTAGTACTGTGCGATGAAGAAAAATTTCTCGTTAGGAGATCTACTGATACCTTATGCAATTTTGGCAGTAGGTCTCCTGGTCTTGTACGATATTCGCTTTCACTTCTATGTAATTTATGGGCTTATTGTCTCAACTATCTTTATTTTAGGCGCTAGATTAAAAGACATTAATATTTGCGCTTTATCTGTGTTAGCTTTGGTACCGTTTACCTTAGAGACGCTCGTATTTTCTTCCGGTTTGATTAGCCTAGACTCTTCAGACAAAGACCAACGGCTATTACAAAATACACTTATTTTCGGAACACACTTTGTCATTAGCTTACTGGTTATATTTCCACTTACTTATCGCGTTGAAATTACCAAAAAGCTATTCCCCAAATTAAAAACTCGTTACACTTTTGCTGATGCAATTATGCCTTGGCTTGCAATGCTAAGTATATTTATGAGTTTCGCTGCGTTAGTCGAAAATTATTTCAGAAATGCCAAAGGTGTAGACATGACATTTTTCTTCTACAGCTTTGATGTCAGTGGTTACCTGATTTACAGTGCAAATTGCTTAACTTTGCTGATCTTAGCCGCGATCACCTATAAAGAAGAGTACGATTACGCACTACCGAGCTTAAGAAAGAAGCGTTAGTTTTCAGAAAAATATGGATTGCTCAGCGTAATAGCTGTGCTATCTGGGTGCTTGCTTAGGCCATATTTTTGTTTTAATAACTGCAGTTCACCAGACTCACTAAGTTTGCTAAGACCCTCTTCTAAAGCCTCTGCCAACGTTTGTTTGTCTTTGTTTACAAAGAAGTAAAAGGCGGTTGAATACATTAGATGAAAATCAGGTACAATCATGAGGTTCTCGTTATTTTGTGCGATTAATTCTGAATTTGCCTCAATCACCGAGCGTGGAAAATAATCCGCTTTCTTATCCGCAATCAAATTAAACATGGTTTGATAATCGGAAATGGGCCTGACCTTCAAACCGTTATAACTAAGAATTTTAGTATCGGGCCAATCGTGTCCTTGTACCGCGGTAAAGCGCTTTAATTCATCAAGCGAACGAACCGTTTTTATCGCTGGATAAACATCTTTATGGACAATCAGCACGCGTTTACCAATAAGTCCACCATACAAGGGAATCTTAATGGGAATAGCGATTTGCTCACGCGCGGGACTGGTCATCGACCAATGAAGATCAACTTTTCCTCGACTTAGTGCCATCAGCGTACGCTGTTGATGAGGATGGACCTTGATATGCTCAATTTGAGCTGAGTACTTGGCTGCAACGAGCGCCTTTTCTAATAATTCATAGAGATAGAGATCGCGATCGTACAAGGTTCGCGCTTCTTTCGCGACATAGATTAACTCTGACGTTTGCGCTGCAATACCTGTGCTTTGAAACATCAAAACAGTGACCATTACACTCAACTTTAACATCATCATACGACCCTCAATTGGGGTAAACAATACTACAACCACTCATGTTGATTGATATCACTATTGCGTAATTAAAGATATAGTCAACCTACATTTTCAAGTCGTACAGTCGATACTGTGGGTTTTCGACGATTACAGACGAACAAATAACTATTACGATAGCGTTTGGCTTCTTTCTTTGCGTCTGTTGCCAAAGCAGCGACTTGGTGTGAATTGATACAGTGCTGTAAATCCGGTCTCACTAAGCCAATCGATAGAGTGAGTAAAGGCACAAATTGTTTTTGCCCTTCACGATTTGTAGCCCAATAACCACCAGCACTAACGTGTTCCGGGGTGAAGAAAGCTTTTGACTTAAACTCAAACTGAGAGATGATCTCATGACATAATTCCTCTGCGTCCTTGTTATCGAACACCACCATAAAATCGTCACCTCCGATATGTCCAACAAAACTTGAGCTCTGTGCACATACATCAACTGTCACTTCAGCAAGTAGCTTAATTACGCTATCGCCACTGGCATATCCATATAAATCATTAAACTGCTTAAAATGATTTAGATCGATATATGCAAGAGAAAAGTCATGATGTGAACGCAGCCTTTGTTCAATAGCCTCATTTATCGCTACATTGCCTGGCAACATAGTTAGTGGATTGGCATGTTGGGCGTGACGAATTTTTTCTTCTGTGATGTGCTTGAGTATGTCTCTCAGCGGCGCTAAGCCAAGATAACGACTATCTCTGGTAATAATAATATGACGTCGAATATCAAATTCATGGTCGGTTATTTGCTTACTAACCGTATCTAACTCTTGCTGCTCATCCACCACTAATGGCTGTTTATCCATCAATTTAACGACTGATTTTTTATCAAAAAGCGCATGTCCATATGGTGCAGCGAAAACCTCTGTTAGTTGATCTCTGTGTAGCAGCCCCACAGGCTCCCTAGCATCGTTTACTACGGCAAGGCTGGTAAGCTTACGATCTTGTTCGAACAACCTATGAGCATCGATACATTGCGTACATTCATGGATTGCACTGGCTTCTTTGGCAAGCCAGCCGATAGCCATTGATTGTTCAAATTGATTAAAACTGGATCGAACTTCCGAATGTAGAGATTTTAACAGCGCCAGCTCTGTCGGTGGCTTTCGAGTAGGCTTCGCGAGCAGAAAACCTTGAGCATTTACAATGCCGAGCTGCTCTATCAGCTTTAACTCCTCAACCCGCTCGATGCCTTCGGCTATAACCTGAGTGCTGGTGGCTTTAGCAAGCTCAATAATAGATTTTAAAAACTCACGCTTCACCACGCTTTGGTCGCAATGATCAATGAAGTATCTGTCGACTTTAACATAGTCAGGACACAGCTCAGACCACTTTCTTAGGCCAGAGTAGCCAGCTCCTAAATCATCAATTGCAATTTGAAATCCAAGCTCTCGATAATGGGTAATTGTCGTTAATAGCAAATTCGCGTCATCTACTTTGTCTTGCTCAGTCACTTCAATGACGACTCGCTTGGGATCGAGGCCATACACTTCGGTCAGATGCCTAGTTTCTCCCTTGGGGTGGCTCGGTTCGAGTAGCGCTTTGGGGCTAACATTTAAAAACAACTTACCGGGAAGGTTGAGTGAGACAAACTGCTTAATCGCCGCTTCACGACAGATAATCTCCAGCTCAGACAACCTTTCCTGCTGACTTGCAATCGCAAAGAGTTTGTCTGGAGACTCTAACAGCGAGCCAGACATACCACGACTCAACGCTTCAAATCCTAAAACTTGGCGTTTCGCAAGATCGTAGATTGGCTGAAACAGAGTAAAAACAGCTTTTTCTTTTATTATTGTATTAAGTACTAACGTGCGCGAAGGATCCACAGCATCAAGCTCACTGTAAAAGTATAATCGCGCACGGTAGCAACTGTATATGACAGATATATGTCAATCGGGTGAAATGTACCCAATTTGCAGTTGAATGATTTTCAACCGCTTACTTCAGCGCTCGTTCTACCTGATCAAAGTGTGCAATCACTTCTACTATTTCCATTTCTGCACTTTTATAGTCTTCAGCATCACTAAAGCCTTTGATCGCGATCGCTTGCACGGTTGCTGGATGCACTAATAAGTCTTTGGCATGGTAACAAACTGGGTCGTCAAACTTAGGTAATTTGCCATCCGCGTGATAACCAGTTTCAATCTCTTCAAGTGGTAAAGTAGGAATGATATCGGCGGCTTTATCTAAGGCATCTAGGTAAGTTTGGCACTGAGGATACTTAGTAACAAACTCATTTAGTAAGGTTCGAGAAAGAGTAACTAATTCTGCTGATTGAGTTTCAAGTGCAGCAGCGTCTTTTTCTATACGAATATCCGCAAGTAGCGCCTCAGCTTGAACTTTGTATTGTGCTAAAGATGATGTTGCTTCTGTGGTTACAGATTCGGTTTGTTGCTCAAGCTCTGGTTGCTTAGAGCATGCAGTCATTAATGTTAATGCGCCAACCGCCATCACAAATTTGTACATAAGTATCTCCTTTATTGATAACGATTATCATTATATAGTAATGTAATATTTTAGAAACAATAAAATGAGATTTTGCCAACAACAAAAAAGCGGCACGAAGGCCGCTTTCGGTTATCACGTCAAATTCTATGATTAAGGCATAGCGTCTAAATCTGCACCTTCTTTTTCGACTTCTACCGGGATCAAATCTTCTTTACTAACGCCCATTGCCACTGCAACAGAGCTTGCAACGTAAACAGAAGAGTAGGTACCGATAAACACACCGAATAATAACGCAGTTGCAAAACCATGTATGGTTTGACCACCCCATACGAATAACGCAACTAATACTAAAATAGTCGTTATTGAAGTCACTAATGTACGGTTAAGCGTTTGGGTCAGTGAAATATTGATGATCTCTAAGGTGTCGTCAATGCGTACTTTACGGAAGTTTTCACGAATCCGGTCGGACACAACGATAGTATCGTTGAGTGAGTAACCGATCACCGCCAATATTGCCGCCAAAATCGTTAAGTCAAATTCAAGACCTAAGATTGAGAACAACCCCATAGTCAGCACAACATCGTGAAATAACGCTGCAACAGCACCTACGGCAAAACGCCATTCAAATCGAAAAGCAACGTAGATCAAGATACAAATAAGCGCAGTTAGCATCGCCAAACCGCCCTGCTCCTTGAGATCTTCACCGACACTCGGGCCTACGAATTCGATGCGACGCATAATTACGCTTTCATCCGCTTGTTTAAGCGCTGCAATGAGTTGGTTACCCAACACCTCTGCTTTCACATCATCTCCGCGTGGTGCGAGTCGTACGAGTACTTCTTGGCTCGAGCCAAAAAGCTGTACAGAAGCATCAGCGAAACCATTTTCGGCTAATACACTACGTACCTTTGCTAAGTCTGCAGGCTGCGAAAACCCAACTTCAACTGCCGTACCACCAGTAAAGTCCAAACCAAAGTTTAGCCCTTTCACCATGAACGAGGCAATTGAAGCCAAGATCAACAATGCCGAGAAAGCCATTGAGAGCTTTCTTGCTGACATAAAACGGATAGTGCTTTTTAAGTTTAATAATTGCATGCCCGTCTCCTAGATTGATAGCTTAGTGATACGTCTGCCACCGATAATGGCATTAATAACCGCACGTGTACCAACAATCGCTGTAAACATTGAAGTAATGATACCGATAGCTAAGGTTACCGCGAAGCCTGCAATTGGGCCCGTACCGACAGAGAAAAGGATCACTGCTGCAATTAGGGTCGTGATGTTGGCATCAAAAATCGTACTAAATGCACTGTCGTAGCCATGATGAACGGCTTGCTGTGGACTGCGGCCTTCCGCAATTTCTTCACGAATACGTTCAAAAATAAGTACGTTTGCATCAACAGCCATACCAACTGTTAACACGATACCGGCAATACCAGGCAGCGTCAGTGTAGCACCTGGGATCATCGACATCACACCTACAATCATGATGAGGTTAGCCGCAAGGGCTAGGTTTGCTACCAGACCAAAACCTTTGTAGTACAGCAACATAAAGGCAAGAACAAAAGCAAAACCAAGGACAACCGCTGTCATACCAGCTTCAATGTTCTCCTGACCAAGGCTTGGACCTACAGTGCGCTCTTCAACAATTTGAATTGGCGCAACCAATGCACCGGCGCGAAGTAGTAAGCTTAGGTTATGTGCCTCTGCAGGGCTATCAATTCCGGTAATACGGAAAGAGCTATTTAAACGTGCTTGAATCGTTGCAACGTTAATCACTTCTTCCACTTTGATTGGGGGTAACGCTTTGCCGTTTTCATCTTTCTTGCCTGATGGCTTGTACTCAATGAAAACCGTTGCCATACGTTTACCGATGGCACGTTTGGTGAAGGCGTTCATTTTTGCCCCACCTTTGCTATCAAGCTTGATATTCACCTGGGGGCGCTGATATTCATCCATACCAGACTGCGCGCCGGTGATATGTGTACCTTCAAGGATAACACGCTTTTTAAGCACAACCGGATAGCCATCTTTATGTGGGATCACTTCTGTGCCAGGAGGAGTGCGGCCTTGTGCCGCTGCACGTACATCAGCATTTTCATCTACTTCACGGAACTCAAGTGTCGCAGTGGCACCTAGAATTTCTTTTGCCCGAGCCGTGTCCTGAACCCCTGGAAGTTGAACAATTATACGCTCGCCACCTTGACGTTGAACATTAGGTTCAGCAACACCAAGTTGGTTAATACGGTTACGAATAATGGTTTCGTTTTGCTTGATAGCGTATTCACGCAGCTCTTTA
Organism: Pseudoalteromonas sp. A757; assembly: GCF_004103285.1. NCBI lineage: Bacteria > Pseudomonadati > Pseudomonadota > Gammaproteobacteria > Alteromonadales > Pseudoalteromonadaceae > Pseudoalteromonas > Pseudoalteromonas sp. A757. The sequence goes on along the minus strand of NZ_QNQN01000071.1, from coordinate 204,223 downwards.
TATTTAAGGTCGCTAAGGCTTGAAAAGAAAGCGAGGCTGTCGCTACTATCATTGATGAAATCGTTACCAGGGTAACGCTTTCTCAAAAAGCTCATCGCCGCGTCTTTATCTTCTTCTGAACGCATCGTTACTTGTACACGTTCACTATTAGAGACACGACGTACCGAACGATAGCGCAATTTCTCTTCACGCAAATCGCTCTTGAAATCTTGCTCCATTTGCTCAAGTGCATTGTCCATCGCCGTGACCATATCCACTTCCATTGTGAAATGAACACCACCACTTAAGTCTAGACCAAGCTTCATCGGGTTTGCACCTAAGTCTTTTAACCACTCAGGTTGTGCAGGAGACATATTGATTGCTGAAATGTAATCATCGCTTAAGCTATTTCGCAGAATATCTTGTGCTTTAAGCTGATCTTCAACATTTTTAAAACGAACAAGGATTTGACCATCTTCTAGTGCAGAAGATTTCACGGCAAGGTCGTTCTTTTGTAGGGTTTCGTTAACTTGATCTAGTACACTGAGCGTCGCATCAGCACCTTTTGTGCCAGATACTTGTATGGCCGGATCGCGGCCATACAAGTTAGGTGTGGCATAAAGAATACCGATAGCTAACACAGCGAGAACAAGTAAGTACTTCCACATTGGATACTTGTTTAACACTGGGCTATCCCTTTATTGTTATTCTTATAGAGATTTCATTGTACCTTTAGGTAACACTGCTGAAACCGCTGACTTTTGCACTGTCACTTCAGTTTGGTCGTTTAGTGCGATTACAACAAAGTCTTTATCATCAGCAACTTTTGTGATTTTACCCACAAGTCCACCTTGAGTTAGTACTTCGTCACCTTTGCCTAATGCACCCATTAGGTCTTTGTGCTCTTTAACACGTTTAGCTTGTGGACGGTAAATTAAAAAATAAAATACCAGACCAAAAATACCTAACATGATTAGCATTTCCATGCCACCACCAGCCGGTGCTGCCGCTGCAGTGCTAGCATGCGCGTTTGAGATAAAAAAGCTCATTTCACTTCCTCGTTTATAAATTAATTATTTTCTGTCAAACCAACGTCAGCCAACTCTGGCACCGCAATGCCACGGCGCGCATAAAAGTCTTCGACAAATTCATCAAATGTACCTTCAGACAAGGCATTTCTCATTCCTTCCATCAAACGTTGATAATAACGTAAGTTGTGGATGGTATTGAGCCGAGCGCCTAGAATTTCATTACACTTATCTAAGTGATGTAAGTACGCTCGAGAGTAATTCTTACAAGTATGGCAATCACACTCCGCATCTAGTGGGCTGGTATCTGTTTTGTGTGCTGCATTGCGGATTTTCACCACGCCGCCAGTCACAAACAAGTGACCATTACGAGCGTTACGCGTTGGCATTACACAGTCAAACATGTCGATACCACGACGCACCGCTTCAACCAAATCTTCAGGTTTGCCAACGCCCATTAAATAGCGGGGTTTGTTTTCCGGCATTTTATACGCGCATTGGTCAAGAATATTGATCATGTCTTCTTTTGGCTCACCAACTGATAAACCACCGAGTGCATAACCGTCAAAGCCGATTTCTTCTAAGCCCTTTTGCGACTCGGCACGCAGTTCTGGGTACATACCCCCCTGAATAATACCGAATAGCGCAGAAGGGTTGTCACCGTGTGCTTCTTTAGAGCGCTTTGCCCAACGTAAGCTTAGCTCCATCGAGTCTTTTGCTTCTTTTTCTGTCGCAGGATACGGCGTACACTCATCAAAAATCATGACGATATCTGCCCCTAAGTCGCGCTGTACTTCCATTGCTTTTTCTGGTGATAACATAATCTTTTCACCATTAACTGGAGACTTGAATAGCACACCTTCTTCCGAAATTTTACGCATCGCACCAAGACTAAATACTTGGAAGCCGCCTGAATCGGTCAAAATCGGCTTATCCCAATTCATAAAATCATGCAAATCGCCATGCTGTTTGATGATCTCAGTGCCAGGTCTTAGCATCAAGTGGAAGGTATTCCCTAGACAGATATGTGCGCCCGTTTCTTTGAGCTCATCAGGGGTCATGCCTTTTACTGTGCCGTAAGTACCAACAGGCATAAATGCAGGCGTTTCTACCACACCACGGTCAAAAATCAAGCGACCTCGGCGAGCCTTACCCTGTTTGCTATCTAATTCAAATTTCATTGTTACCTCGTTGTCGGAAAAACAGTCCAACTTTGACTAAAAAACGTGCTAAGCCAATGCTTAGGGCAGTGATCTTTCGATTCTACCAAGATTACTAGCGCAATTCTAATATTGGGATAAAAAACACAAAGTCCATATCGAGCTTGCAACTTTACAGCCATAAAACGCAAAATGCCCAGCAATACTGGGCATTTTAATAGTTGTACGACGTGAGTTACTTATCTTGCTTTTGCAAGAACATCGCATCACCGTAACTAAAGAAGCGGTATTTTTGCTCAATGGCAGTTTGGTAAGCCTTCATAATATGCTGTTGCCCTGCAAACGCACTCACTAACATGATTAGCGTTGATTCTGGTAAGTGGAAGTTGGTCACCATTGCATCGACTACGTTAAATCGGTAGCCCGGATAAATAAAAATATCGGTATCGCCGTACAGTGGAGCAATTTCACCGCCGTTTGCTTTAGCGGCAGACTCGAGTGAGCGCACAGATGTGGTACCTACAGCGATCACCCGTCCCCCTCTGGCTTTAGCCGCTTTAATTGACTCCACGACTTCTGCTGAGACCTCGATGTATTCTGAGTGCATAACATGCTCTTCTACTGAATCGACTCGCACTGGCTGGAACGTACCCGCGCCCACATGCAAAGTAACAAAGGCCATCTCAACACCTTTATCTTTTAGCTTGGCCATCAATTCATCATCAAAGTGCAGCCCTGCGGTAGGTGCAGCAACAGCGCCTGGTTTCTCACCATAAACAGTCTGATAACGCTCTTTATCTTCATCATCGTCCGGTCTGTCGATATAAGGGGGCAAAGGCATATGGCCAATTTTATCTAAAATAGCCAATACATTTTCTTTGCCCTCGAATCTCAGCTCAAATAATTCACCGTGGCGCTGAACCATTTCTGCGGTTGCTTGGCCTTCAAGCTCAATCTTGGTACCAGGCTTTGGCGACTTGCTCGCTCTGACGTGAGCAAGCACAGTACGCTCATCTACAACGCGCTCAACCAGTACTTCTAGTTTTCCACCACTGGCTTTTTGACCAAACATACGAGCAGGAATAACTTTAGTGTTATTAAAGATGATTAAGTCTTCTGGATTAATGAGTGCCAAAATATCTCTAAATACCTTGTGCTCTATTTCACCACTATTGCCATTTAAGGTAAGAAGACGACTGCTAGAGCGTTCCTTCATTGGGTGTCTGGCAATCAACTCATCAGGAAGATCAAAACTAAAGTCTGCTACGCGCATGGAAAGGCCTCATTTCTAAAAGTGCGCCAAGTCTAGTGCGGTGTTTTGGCGAAATCAAGTGCTTGTAACCTTGCGTAAATACCTTTAACCTAGCGAGTCTACAGCGGTAATCACCATGAAAAATTTTGTACGGTGTGCACCTTTGTTCAGTGTGTTCTTTATTCTTTAAGTTTTAACAATAACTTATCGCTATCGGCTATGATTTCAAGAGCAAAGTTCGACTTACTGTTTGATTGTTATCAAGCAGAGATTAAGTGCGATTTGCTAACTTAAAGACAAGCCCAACGATTGTGTCGCAGTATCTGGTGAGGTTTTTTTATTGTGTCTAGACAGCTAACGTTGCTCATTGTTAACGCCAGTGCTCACGAGCGTCAAACCTTGACCAAAACTCTTAGTGCATTAGATGTCTTTACTATTATTGCTAAGTCGGACTCTCAAGATGCGCTAAGCTTGTTGAAAACCCAGGCTGTAGATTTAGTGATCACCGGCTTGGATGTTGGCAAAATAGATGGCTGGCGATTCTCGCGCATGATCCGCTCAGGTTTGCTCGCAACACCAAAAAATACACCCATCGTACTAATTCCACCAACTTATTGTGAGCGAATAGCTGAAACCACCGCCCGCAGTTATAGTATCGATGCCGTGCTACCTTTTGAGCGTCAAGACATGTTACCTCAAATTTTGGCCAATGTGCTGTCAACGCATTTAGACAAAAGTAGTCGTCTCAACTTACTCTTATTAGAACCCAATCAACAGCGTGCCCAAAAAATTTGTGAACACTTATCGCACAATTTTGTTTGCACCCATGTAAGCTCTGCGGCTAACGCTTTATCGCTATTTCTTCAAGATGATTACGCCATTATTTTGATGGACACAACATCTAATTTGTCAGGTTCCGCAGAAAGCTTAGTAGAAAGTATTCTTAAGCACCGCCCAAGCCAAGCAATCGTAACTATTATTGACAAGCGCGATGCTGACCATGCCGAACAACTATTACTGCTAGGCGTTACCGACTTTGTTCGAGCACCTTACGATATGCCATTTTTAAGCAAAGTATGTGACCATGCGGCACGACGAGAAGATTTTATGGTGAGCTACGCAGAGTTTGCCAATAAAGTCGAGCAACTCAGTCGCAGTGAAAGCCGCTATAAAGATTTATTTTCTGCGCACCAACGGATCTTGCTGCACCTTAGAACTGTTGTCGTCGAATTAGATTTGAAAGGCGCGATCCGGTTTATAAACCCTGCATGGGAATACCTCTCGGGGTTCGGTATTAAATCAAGCCTCAATACTCAGCTCAGCGATTACATTGCCAAGGATGAGCTTGAAGCCTTCAACAAAGTCATTGGGGAAATTCAAAGTGGTGTAAGGCAGCATGCGCAAGTAGAGCTGCAGCTCTGCCATAAAGCTGGACATTTGGTATGGATTGAGTGTCGCTTGCAACTTATCAAGAACACCTCAAGTTCGGTCGCTATTACTGCAACACTCGATAACATTCACGAGCGTAAGCAAGCTGAACTGCAACTCAGACACTTAGCGCTACATGATACACTTACAGGCTTACACAACCGCTACTACTTTGATCAGCAATTAAATCAGCTATGTAATGAAGTAAAGTCCGCAGAAGATATAGAGCATGCGCTAATTTATATCGACTTAGATCACTTTAAAATCATTAATGACAGTAAAGGCCATCAGCAAGGAGATATCGTACTCAAAGAAGTATCTGAGTTATTTGGCGACAAAATAGGTGAAGAGCATCTAACTTTTCGTATTGGTGGGGACGAATTTGCTGTGCTGCTTAAGCACACCAACCTGCTAGACGCTCATATGTGCGCTGAAAGCATTTGTATGGCTATCGAAGAACATAAGTTTCACTTTGAAGATAATGCATACTCTCTCAGTTGCTCCATTGGACTAACGCAAATTACCAATGAAAATGCAGATCCCAGCGAGTGTTTGAAACAAGCAGATATAGCCCTTTATATTGCCAAGAATCTCGGCCGAAACTTGGTCCATTGTTATAACAAAGAAGATGAGCAAAATCAGACGCTACAAACCGGTTTAGAGTGGGGACATAGTGTTAGGCAAGCACTCCAAAACGATAGCATCGAACTCCACTATCAACCTATCTGGGATTTCAAAAAACAACAAATAGCCTATTACGAAGCACTGCTCAGATTAAAGATCAACGGCGAGACAATTTACCCAAATCAGTTTATTCCCGCATTAGAGCTACTTAATGATACATTTTTGATGGATCAATGCGTGATCAGAACTGCCATTAAAGCACTGGCTGAACATGAGATTTTGAGCCAAGTAGCGATTAACTTATCTGCACATTCATTTTTAGATGAACGACTTCAGCCCCACATTCAAGCGTGCTTAAAAGAGCATCAAGTTTCAGCTAATCGCGTTATTTTTGAGATCACAGAATCTGCCAGCATTAACAATCTTAATGCAACCCAGACGATGATCAAAAATCTGAATGATCTTGGCTGTCATTTCGCTATTGATGATTTCGGGACAGGCTTCAGCACTTTTAGTTATCTAAAACAACTACCCGCACAGCATGTTAAGATAGATGGCTCCTTTGTTCGAGACATGCTCAACGACCCAATTGATCTAGCGCTGGTTAAAGCCGTCAACGATATTAGTCACTCATTAGATAAGTGTTCAGTTGCTGAATATGTCGAAAACAGAGATATATTTCAAAAACTTAAGGAAATAGGTGTGGACTATGGACAGGGTTACTTTATCTCGAGACCACTCCCTATTGAACAACTAGCGAGAAGTGCGAAAACTATTTTATCTCTAAAAACAGCGTAGTAACATTTTTATACTAAAGGTTACTTTTACTTCTTGCAAAGTCCACTATAATTAAAAATACCAGTTTAAAATGTCTCCAAATTTTAGGGTAACACCTTAATTTTATAGACATTCAAAGGATTGAGTTACATCTTGCTATGGACTTCAAGGGGTAAATTATGCTGTCATTATCACTGTTTTTACTACTTGCAAACTTGCTTATCGCTTATCAATGTTACCGCTATGCCAACACAAAAGGATATCCGGTAAAGTTGTTCACAGGGCTGGGCTTGCTACCCTACTTTAATCTAGTGGTTTGGGTTTACTTACTCTTTTTACCAAATTTAACTACGGCAAAAAATATTGAGCAGGCTTAACGCGAACAAGTTTAAGTTCCTTCATAAATAAAACAGCATTTAGCTATGCTGTTTTATCTTGTCACTTTTTTACCCCAAACTCAGATTACCTAAAAACGATAGCTAGTTACTGTCTCAACAAGCTGTTTTGCCGTTTTCTCACCTTTAACACATTGCTGCACCAAGGATTTTGGATAAACATATATATGTTTATTGTTAGCATTACTGAGTTCGCTGTAAATAAAGCTTATGTGCTCATTTCTAGGTAAACGTCTTAAACCCGCACCATAGTCACATAAGCTTCGGGCTAAGCTGGTTACTAGCATTTTCTCGAGTGCTCGCTGCTTTTCTGCTTTCTCTTTCGCGCGTTTGACCCGTGAAGCCTCAAGACTCGCTTTCAGCTTATCTTTAAGGTCTTTTAATTCCGAATCCTTAAGTGAAAGCTTTTCTATGCGCTTTTCAACTTCTCTCAATGACTCGGTAAATTCTTTTACTTGATCATCACTTTCGTGCCTTTTCGCAAACTCTAATTCCGCTTTTTGCCGTTCAAGCTCCCGTAATTGAATTCTATTTTCTCTTTCTTTTTCTACGGCTTCGCGAACCTTTTCGGCTCCTGCTCTGACTTTCTCGGCAGCATCCGAATAGGCTTGAGAAACAGCTTCAGCTATAGGCTGTGAAATCTCAACTTCCGTGATGTCCATATCGAATTCTGGCAGTTCAAACTCTCCTATTGCTGCGACATCATCCAGATTGTCGATATGAGAGATCCACTCCAACCGATGCCGACGTTTTAATGCTAGTTCAAACACAACTCCCTGATCTTTCAAATAATAGCCAGAAACACTACGAATTTGATCTTGCGTGTCATGCTGCAGTGCACTTAGCAGTACCCGCTCAAAAATAGCAACCTCGCGCTTTAGCGCTTCATCAATAATTTGGGCTTGGGCAAGGCTTGTAGTAATGGCAGCGACAGCGCCAAAACAAAATGGAATTAACTTCATGGTTTACCTCGATACTGTGCTAAATTTTGTGTCGGTGTCTGCTCAACTTGCTCTGCTAACTCATTCAATTGCAGCCTAAGTAGAGCTTGATCTTGCGCTCTTTGTGCCTGGATCAGATCAACGAGATTATTCATTGCCAAACTGCGCTCTTTACGGTTTTGTTCAACCACTTGAGTTGCTAACTTGGCAAGCGTGGCTTGATCTATTGGCTTAGTCTCATCAAGTTTTGCAAGCATGTTCTGTATAGCACTTTGCTGCTGTGCCAATTGCGTTTGTTGAACGCTCAACTGTTGGTGTAAGCCTAAATTCTGTAACCAAAGTCCCGAGACACCAAGCCCAACAACCAGCCAAGCTGCGACGGCAGCCACTGGCCAAGCGCGAGTTTGATGTCGCAAAGTGAGCTGTGATGGAGGGGCTTGCTCTTCAAAGCTAGCAGCATGCTTCTGCCAAGTAACAGCAGCATTCATCATTTCCCGGTACTCACTACTGGCCTGAAGTTCAGCCAACTCTGACTCAGTCAGTACTTCACCATCTAACCACTGCTCGAATAAGTGTGCTAATTTAGCCATGTTTTTGCACCTCAAGTTGCCCTTTCATCTTACCTAGCGCACTGTATAGCCTAGCCTTCACCGTATTACTTGATAACTCAAGCTGCTGTGCAATTTCATCAAAAGTGTAATATTGGAAAAACTTTAGCTCTACGACAATCCGCTGCTCAAATGGTAGCTGTTTCAGCGCAATATATATCTCTTCGTTACTTTGCTGTTGCACTATTTTGGTATCAGGTCCGTATTGTGAAGTCTCAGGTTCTTTACCTTCAATCGATTCAAACTTATGTTTTCGCATGTGATCCACAATCCTTGCATGGGTGATTTTAAATACCCAAGTCGAGAACTTAGCATCACCATTAAAGGTATGCAGATTTCGATACATACTTAAAAATACATCTTGAGCAATATCTAGCGCGTCTTGCGGATTGCCAACCAGCCTCAAACATTGGTTATACACACGGCTATGATGCTGGGCGCAAAGCTTTGACCATGCTCCTTGATTACCTTGCAGTGCTCTTTTTATTAATTGTTTTTCGCTGTTAAAAAACACGCAGTCCACTCATCCAATCTTCTCACTAACTATTAATCGTAGCGGCTGCAAAAAAAGTTGTAGGGGCGGAAAAATTTTTGCAAAAAAAAGCACCTTTAAGGTGCCTTTCATATTCATTACTATTACTTAGACTGACATTGACCACTGATGTAGCCACCAACAAAGTCACTAAACAGTCTAAAATCTCTGATCCGCCCGGTAGTACGACGCCAAATCAAACCAATCTCACGATATGCATGATCTTGCGGTGGCATAGCCACTAAAGGTTTCCCCTCCAAAATCCCTGCATTGATAGCCATTTGAGGCAAAAATGTCACGCCATTTTTGTATTCCACCATACTTAATAAAGTATGTAGGTTTGCCGCCTCAAATGGATTAATGCATGCGCTACGATTTAAGTGGCAAGCGCTAAGTGCATGACCGGTCATGCAGTGCTCTTTTTCGAGTAAAAATACACTTTGCTCAGGCAGCAGATTAAAGTCGTCAATTGGCTCTGGTACACTGTACTCTGCATGTCGAACCAGACTAAAATGATCTTTTGCAAGCACTTGAGTATGAAATTTATCCGTTCTATAAGGTAGTGCCAACATTGCCATATCAATATGGCCATGCTCTAGCTTGTCCAGTAAGTTGTCACTGGTATCTTCAACTAGAACCAAATTAAGCGATTCAAACTCCTTTTTGCACGCCTGATAAAGTGGCGCGGCGATAAAACTGGCAATGGTGGGAATAATTCCTAACGTCAACTTACCAGACAATGGGTTTTTGTAGCTTTTAGTCAGCTCTTTAACACTCATGGTGTCATCAATAATTTTCCGAGCTCGCTCAACCACTTCTTCCCCAATATCGGTAAACATTAGGCTGCGATTTTCGCGTTCAATTAGCTGACATCCCAATGTCTCTTCAAGGTTTTGTATCGCGCTACTTAACGTCGACTGACCAATAAAGCATGCTTCCGCTGCACGACCGAAATGTTGGTGCTGATGCACCGCAAGAAGGTATTGTAGTTGTTTGATACTAGGTAGATTCGTCACAAGCTTTACTCTTAATTTTCAACAGCACAAATAAAAAGACCCCAACACCAAAGGTGTTGAGATCTTTTCAAGCTAAAAGTCTGTCTTTTTGAAAAGTGCGGTGTATCTTTATACGCCGAACACCAATCTCAAAATATAGAATATAACAATAGCAAGGGCAGCACCAACTGGCAATGTAATTACCCAAGAAACTACGATGTTACGAATAACACCCATGTTTAATGCCGCAATACCACGCGCCATGCCCACACCTAATACCGCACCAACTAGGGTTTGGGTGGTAGAGATTGGTAAGCCTGTGCCTGATGCAATTACTACTGTTGAAGCAGCGGCAAGTTCAGCTGCGAAGCCGCGGCTTGGAGTAAGGTGGGTGATGCCTTCACCAATAGTTTTGATAACTTTCTTACCAAGGATCGCAAGACCCGCAACAATACCTAAACCACCTAGAGGTAAGATCCACCAAGCTAGGGCCGCTTTCTTAGCAATTTCACCGTCGTTTTCAACAATGTTGACCACTGCCGCTAATGGACCAATTGCGTTAGCAACGTCATTCGAACCATGCGCGAATGCCATACAACATGCAGTTAGTACCATAAGGATAGCGAATACTTTTTCAACATTGTTGAACTGCATTTGCTTGTCTGCATTGGGATCCATTTTTAGTTTAGCAATCGCTATTTTACCGATAATAGCAATAATAATTGCAATCCCGATAGCAAGGGCAAAACCTTCGACAGTGCCGAGTTTAATACCAATATGCTTAAGGCCTTTTTTGATAGTAACCAAAGACATAACAAAGCCCGCTAGACCCATGTAAATAGGCACAAAACGTTTAGCATTTTCTAGTGGTTTATTGGTATCGAAGATGAGCTTCTGGGCACTCATAAAGATGAGATAGGCAATAAAGCCGGAAATAGCGGGGGTGACAATCCAGCTACCAACTATACCTGCAACCTTGCCCCATTGGATTGCTTCACTGCCCACGGCAACTAACGCGAAACCAATGATTGCACCAATGATTGAGTGTGTCGTAGATACAGGCCAACCTAACATTGAAGCCATCAATAGCCAGCTACCCGCAGCGAAAAGTGCAGAGATCATTCCTAATATCATCAGTTCAGGAATATCAATGAAAGGAGTAGAATCTATGATCCCTTTTCGGATCGTTGATGTTACCTCACCACCAGCAAGATAAGCACCAGCGAACTCGAAGATCATAGCAATAATAATTGCTTGTTTAATGGTAAGTGCTTTTGAACCTACCGAAGTACCCATAGCATTCGCAACATCGTTTGCGCCAATACCATAAGCCATAAAGAAACCAACTGCTGCGGCAATTAAAACCAATACAGTGCCGTAGGATGCAATGATATCCATAAGAAACCTTACTTTATTTTAAAAGATCGATTTTTATTAACGAGCTAACATCAGCTCAAGACGTGAACCAACGCGCTCTGCGATATCTGCAAGCCCACCTACCCATTCAATGATCTTGTATAAGAACATCGCATCAATTGGATTAAGCTCGCTTTCAACAGCGCGTAACTCTCGACGAATTTTGATTTGCATATCGTCGGTATCTTGCTCGATGGCATCAAGCTCAACTAGCATTTTTTCAACTAAAGTGACTTCACGGCCTCTAAAGCCTGTCTCAAGCAGTTCATCAAACTCGTTAATCGCTTCTGATGCTTGTTTAGTTGCGTCCACACAACGCGTGACGTAAGCAAGAAAGTCTTTTTGAATGGATTCAGGGATGACCATTTCACGACCGATAACGCGACCTGCGATATCTTTCGCTTTGTTGGCTATCTTATCTTGGTGGGTGATAAGTTCCAGTAAGTCAGTCCGTTCTACTGGCATGAATAAACCACGAGGCAAATGTAAGCGTACTTCACGCTTGAGTTCATCTGCTTCACGCTCTAGGTTGCGGATTTCAATGCGAATTGCATCTGCTTCTGTCCACTCCCCTTTGAAGACATGGTTAAAAAATGGGATCAAAGCCGCACTGGCCTGATGGACTATTTTTATATGCTCTTCAATTGGCTTAATAGGAGATTTAGCAAATACCCCTAAAAACGCGTTACTAGGCATAACTGACCCTTAAATCATATTTGTATGCATGTGCAGAGAGTAATTTTACAGCATTGAGCGCCGTTGTGAACGGTTTTATTGCAAGTTTAGATGAACTTACTATGAAATTGCGCGCCGAAAGCGCGCAACTAGTTGATAAGCATCACAAGGTTTTTGCGATATCTTCTTGAGATGTATGGCGAATATCTTTGCCATTTACGAAATAAATCACGTATTCCGCAATATTCTGACAACGATCGCCTATACGCTCCAATGAGCGCACAGACCAAATTAAATCCATGATTTTTGGAATAGAGCGTGGGTCTTCCATCATATAGGTCATAATTTGACGCGTTACGGCTTCGTATTCACGGTCCACTTTGGCATCAGCTTTATGCACTTCAAATGCCTTTTGCGCGTCCATACGAGCAAACGCGTCAAGCACATCATGCAGCATTTGCGACACTTGGCGGCCCATGTTGTCAATATTTACCAATAAGTCTTGCTGATCTTTGGTAAACGAATCCAACGCAACTTTGGCAATTCGCTCAGCTTCGTCTCCGATACGTTCAAGATCTGCAATCGTTTTTGCGATGGCAACGACCAAACGCAAGTCACTGGCTGCGGGCTGTCTTTTCGCAATTATACGTGTACATTCTTCGTCAATATTCACTTCCATCGCATTGACTTTGTAGTCGTTCTGACTGACTTTTTTCGCTTTTTCAGCATCATTGTGGTTAACCGCATCAAGCGCAGTGTTTAATTGCTGCTCTACCAGTCCACCCATACTGAGTACGTGATTTCTCACGTTTTCTAGCTCTTCATTAAAGCGGCCAGAAATGTGCTTATTAATATTGTGTTCCATGATATTCTCCTCGCAAGCTCGTCTTAACCGTAACGACCTGTAATATAGTCTTCTGTTTTCTTCTTAGACGGCGTGGTGAATAAGGTATTGGTATCTGCATACTCAATTAACTCACCCATATACATAAACGCAGTTTGATCAGATACACGCGCAGCTTGCTGCATGTTATGTGTAACGATAACTACAGTATACTTGTTTTTCAGATCGTTAATGAGTTCTTCGATAACCAATGTTGAAATCGGATCGAGTGCTGATGTTGGTTCATCAAGTAGCAACACTTCAGGTTCAATCGCGATAGAGCGAGCAATCACCAAACGCTGCTGCTGACCACCGGATAAACCAAATGCACTGTCATGAAGTCGGTCTTTTACTTCATCCCAAAGCGCGGCGCCACGGAGTGACTTTTCAACCACTTCGTCTAACTTACGCTTATCTTTGATACCTTGCAGGCGCAGACCATAAACCACATTCTCATAAATAGATTTAGGGAAAGGGTTTGGCCTTTGGAATACCATGCCTACGTTACGGCGCAGTGCCGCAACATCTACGCTCTTGTCATAAATGTTCTGCCCTTGAAGGTTAATTTCTCCTTCAATACGACAGCTATCAACCAGGTCGTTCATGCGGTTAATACAACGCAGTAACGTTGACTTACCGCAACCTGATGGACCGATAAATGCGGTTACTTGCCCTTTTGGGATCAACATATTGACGTTGCTAAGGGCTTGTTTATCACCATAGTAAAGATCTAGGTTTTTGATCTCTAGTGCGGTGAGTTCTGGACTTAAGTTTGCTAAATCAAGCTTGTTATTGCCGTTTGCTTGATTGACTTCTGGCGCTACTGTAATCATGTTTTTACCTATTAAAAATCTTTACTGTTAATGCTCTAACGATCTGAACTTTTCGCGTAAGTGGTTACGAATACCAATCGCTGTGATATTCAGTGCAATAATCACTGTAACCAATAGGAACGCGGTTGCATAAACCAAAGGTCTAGCAGCTTCAACATTCGGGCTTTGGAAGCCAACATCATAAATATGGAACCCTAAGTGCATAAACTTACGATCCAAGTGAATATAGGGGAAGTTTCCGTCTAGTGGTAGTGTAGGTGCCATCTTTACTACACCAACTAGCATAAGAGGAGCTACCTCGCCCGCAGCACGTGCGACAGCAAGAATAAGACCCGTCATAATTGCCGGACTTGCCATTGGTACTATGATCCGCCATAGAGTTTCTGCTTGAGTTGCACCAAGCGCAAGTGAACCATGACGCACTGAGCTTGGGATCCGAGACAAGCCTTCCTCCGTGGATACAATAACCACTGGTAAAGTAAGAATGGCAAGTGTAAGTGCAGACCAAATCACACCAGGTGTACCAAATACAGGGCTTGGCGCTGCCTCAGGATAAAAGAGTTCGTCAATTGAGCCGCCCAGCATATAAACAAAGAATCCTAAGCCAAATACCCCATATACAATAGATGGAACACCTGCGAGATTTATTACCGCGATGCGGATCATCTTAGTCACGGCATTCTTTGCTGCATATTCATGGAGATAGATAGCAGCAACCACACCAAAGGGTGTCACGATCACTGCCATCAGCATAACCATAAATACCGTACCGAAGATTGCTGGGAATACCCCACCTTCGGTGTTCGCCTCGCGCGGATCATCGCTCACAAATTTGCTAATTTGCACTAAGTAGTGGCCCGCTTTGGCAAAAAAGCCCATGTCATTAGGAAACCAAACATCCAATACTTGGTACAGCGGTAAAATTACTTCTTCGCCGCGCATATCGCGAACAACGACTTGGTCACGCTTTGCTTGCTTTCTTAGTTCAAAAAGACGCTTTTCGAATACTTTGTAATCTTCACGCAGCTCTGCACGGCGTGCATTAAGTTCTGCTAGCTTCTCATCAGTCAGTTCGTTATCTAACTGATATGACTTTTCTTTTAAGCGTAAGCGCTCAAGTTCATAGTTAATATGGCCGATTTCACTGTTTTGTAGATCTAGTGCCTCTTCATTTAGATCTACGGCACGCTCAACTAACTCATGCAGTTTTTTAACTGGTTGCTCCGTAACAACTTTGCCATCCTCTAAAACGCGGGCAACATAACCATAGAAATTACCATTTTTACTACGCTCAAATACCGCTAATTCCGCTGGTGTAGACTGGCTTTTGATGTCTGTTGATAACACCCAACGGAAATCAAGCTCTACGTATTCACGGTTACCTGTTTTTAATAGTAAACGCTCAACATTTTCACCTTCATATCCAGACAGATCATATCCAGCCGCTTCCAGACGAGATTTTGGTACCATCTCACGATCGTATATTTCACCAATTACCGTTTGCTTAGCAACTGAGCCGTCGAGATGCATTTCTACAACTTCTGATGGCCAAAAGAAGCTCAATCCTTTCCACGCTATCATCGCAAGTAGTCCAATTACTGAAATCAAACTAATACTGACCGCGCCACCTGTCATCCAGATCCACGGAGAACCTGACTTAAACCACTGTTTTACCATGTCATGTCACTCCAATTACATTGAACTGTACTTTTCACGCAGCTGCTGACGAACAAACTCAGCAACGGTGTTAAATACGAAAGTAAAAATAAACAATACAAAGGCAGCTAGGAACAAGATGCGATAGTGAGAGCTGCCAACTTCAGACTCCGGCATTTCCACCGCAATGTTTGCGGCAAGCGTACGCATACCTTGGAAGATACTCCAGTCCATGATTGGCGTGTTACCGGTTGCCATCAATACAATCATCGTCTCCCCTACGGCGCGACCAAGACCCATCATCACAGCAGAGAAGATACCTGGACTTGCTGTCAGCAATACAACACGAACCAAAGTCTGCCACTGCGTTGCACCGAGTGCTAATGAGCCATTTGAAAGGTGTTTAGGTACGCTAAATACCGCGTCTTCTGCAATAGAGAAGATTGTGGGAATAACCGCAAAGCCCATTGCGATACCCACTACTAGGGAGTTACGCTGGTCGAATGTTAGACCTAGCTCGTTGGTCAAATATTGGCGCACATTACCGCCAAACAGCCAAGACTCTATACCACCGCTCATAGCAAATGAAATCCAGCCTACGATAAGTACAACGGGGATCAGCAAGATTGAATGCCAACCTTCAGGCACCAAGTGTCTTATTTTTGCAGGTAGCTTAGTCCAGCCAAATGCCGTTGCTATCATTGCTATTGGCAATAGCACTAATAAAGCAACCACGGCGGGTAGATGCGTTTCGATTAAAGGAGCTAGCCACAGGCCCGCCAAAAAGCCCAAAATAACCGTTGGTAGTGCTTCCATTATCTCTACCGTCGGTTTAACCACTCGACGTAATTCACTCGACATGAAATAAGCGGTGTAGATTGCTGACGCTAGTGCAATAGGTACCGCAAATAACATAGCGTACATTGCTGCTTTAATAGTACCGAATGAAATCGGCACTAGGGAAAACTTAGACTCAAAGTCATCACTAGCTGAAGTTGATTGCCAAGTGTAAGCTGGCTCTGGATAACCTTCGTACCACACCTCTTGCCACAATGCAGACCAAGTTACTTCTGGGTGTTCATTGTGTAGCTCTACCACAGTTAATGTATCATCGGCGAGTAATAAAGCCGCATTCGCACGCGGCGCTACCGCAAATTTCTGTACTGCTTTGTCTGTGACTTTACCTTGCCATAAGTGCGCTTCACTGGTGGTGTAATATAGACCTAATTGACCATTTTCGTTGGTCGTGAAAAAAGTACGACGATAGTATTCACTGAATAGTTTTACCTGTTTGCTCTTTGGTGTCTCAAAAGAGCGGATTTTAGCAAACTGACGTCCGTCATCGGTATTGACCTCAAACCACTGTGAAACTTCACCGTTGTCGTTAGCAAGCATTAATGAATTGGCACCCGCTAGCAGGTTCATATCGACCAAGTTGGCGTTTTCTTCGTTTGCAGCAAGCAATTGGAATAACTCAACTTCAGAAGCATAGCGAGAATCAAAGACGTAAACCTGATTTGCTGAGCGAACAAATGTGCGCGATGTGTCTGGAGAAATAAGTAACTCATCAACACGACCATCAATATCTAGCTCGGTACGCTCAACTGCCCACTCAACCTCTCCAGTAAACATGTTTTCTTCTGCAACAAAAGAAGCAAAAATAACTCGTTTATCAACAGTTTGAGCAACAACAGCGGTTTTGTCTTCGAAGTGACTAAAGGCGAACTTACGAATTGCTTGGCCTTGTTCGTCGACAATCAGCTGTTTCGCATTAAGTGGATAACTTAAACGAGGGGTTAAAACACGTTGATTTCCCGGAAAGCTGACCGTGAACATCGGCTTCACTAGCTGTACTTGACCGTTATCCAGACCAAATGCATATTGCCCCAAGAAAGGCGCACTCTCTGCAAATGCTGTGACATTACCGTCAAGTTCAACATCCAATGTATCTAGTAATTTACCGGCGCTTTCACCTTTGATCTGGTAATAATCTACCGACCCCTGGCTACCAAGTAAGTACGCAATTTCAGTTTGTTCTTCTACTCCTACACCTAAATATGTTTTGTCTTGTGTAAGCTGAATATCCATACGCTTTTCAACCTTTGCTGACTCAAAGATTGGTTGAACAACATACAACAAATAGAAGAAGATAAGTAAAAGTGCGACTAATACCATTACCCCACCAGAAGTAATGCCAAATTGTGCAAACCTGTCTTTAAAGAGACGGCTTCTATCCGTTTTAAAGGATGGCTTTTGCGGATTTGAAGTCATCAATATACCCTTTGGTTTAAAAATTGGGGGCATTATATTTCATCAAGATGACAGTTGTGTTACACCTGAGACACAATTGAACTTTCTTCAATCGATATTGGTCATCAAGTTTATTATAAAAATAATGGAACTAATCGGCTCAAAAAACGCTCTGATTGTTAGTCTAGAGTAAATACGAAAAATCCGTTGCATTTCTTTACATTAAGTGTTTCTAGACACTGGACAAAGTGAGTTTTTAGACTAGTCTAAATCATGCGCCGAATTCGTTTTTTCGCCTACGGGCGCCACAAAAAAAGAGACATGATATGAAGCAGTTAATATTAACACTTATAGGTAAGGACCGACCGGGTCTCGTTGAGGAAATCTCTTCTACTATTCTTTCTAACCATGGTAATTGGCTAACCAGTAACTTAAGCCATCTTGCCGGACAATTCGCGGGCATAGTACAGGTTGAAGTTGCTGAAGAACATTTGCAGGAAATACAAGATGCATTGCATAAATTGCCAGGTTTGGACGTTAGCGTTGAATCAGGCGAAAACCAGCAAGCGCAGGATGAACCAGATACATTAAATTTAATTATTACAGGTAATGACAGACCGGGAATTGTGCAAGAGCTTGCTACGGTTATTCGTCACAAAGGCGCAAATATTACGCACTTAACTTCAAAACAAGGTAGCGCACCTAACTGGGGGCTGCCTATTTTCAGCGCTTTTGCGACGGTTACTTTACCTGCAGGCACAGTCAAAGAAAACGTTATTGAAGCGCTCGAATCAATCACCAGTGATTTGATCGTAGACATAGAAGAAAGTTAAGACCTCCACTATACTCATGAAGGTCACATGACAAACACGACAGGCGCGTTGTGTTTGTCATAATTATGTCACACACCCTGCTTAAGCTGTAAAAATAAGCTGTACCTATGGAAAGAACCATGCAGGCCGTATCTCCAGAGCATAAAACTATCACGTACTTTGCCAAAGAATTAAGCTGGCTCTCTTTTAACGAACGCGTGTTACAAGAAGCCAAGGACTCAACCAACCCGATCATTGAGCGGATCCGGTTTCTTGGCATATTTTCCAATAACTTGGATGAATTTTTCCAAGTTCGTGTAGCGGATGTAAAGCGTCGTATCTTATTAAATAACCTCCCTGATACCAATTTCGACGAAGATGAAGCACTGCTCGCTGACATTCAAAAAAAGGTATTGGAACTGGGTAAAAAATTTAGTGCTATTTATGACCAGATCCTCATCGATTTAAATGAGCATCATATCCATATTAAGCAACCAGACGCGCTATCGGATTTCCACAAGAATTGGTTGGCTAACTACTTTAAGGACCAAGTACTGCCTCACCTATTGCCAATGATGATTAACGAAAGCAAAGACTATTCGGATAATATCAATGACACCATGACCCACCTATTTGTGGAGTTAAATGGTGAGAAGCAGCATCATGCCTTTTTAGAAGTTCCCACTGACCGTCTGAACCGCTTTGTCCAGCTGCCACCGGAAAAAACCAGAAGGCATAAAACAATTGTGTTGCTTGATGACGTTATTCGATTCTTTATTGCCGATGTGTTTAAGAGCTTCTTCAAATTTGAGCGCATTGAAGCCTACTCGATGAAGCTCACTCGTGACGCAGAGTACAACTTAGATGACGAGCTTGAAGAAGGCGTGTTAGATACCATGTCAAAAGGTCTCAAACAGCGCTTATATGCTGAGCCTGTACGCTTGGTATACGAAGAATCAATGCCTGAAGAAATGTTAAAGTTGATGAAAAAACGCTTGGGAGTGACAGGCCAAGATGCCATGATCCCTGGTGGTAGATATCGCAATTTCAGAGATTTTATTTCTTTTCCAAACGTTGGACGTGGTTACCTAGAAAATAAGCCATTGCCGCCGCTTAAAAGTGCAGCTTTTTCAAAATACAGTAGCGTCTTTCGCGCGATTTCTACTCAGGATATTTTACTGTATTACCCTTATCATACCTTTAACCACATGCTGGAATATATCCGCCAAGCAGCATTTGATCCTAGGGTGACACAAATCAAGGTCAACATATATCGAGTTGCCAAGCAATCTCGCTTGATAGGCTCATTGATCAATGCAGCAAAGAACGGCAAAAAAGTGACCGTGATGGTTGAATTAAAAGCACGTTTCGACGAGCAAAACAATATTGAGTGGGCAAAACTCATGAGTGAATACGGTATTAAAGTCATGATTGGCATACCGGCGCTCAAGGTCCATAGTAAGCTTTGTGTGGTTCACCGTAGAGAAAAAGGCAAAATCGTCAAATATGCACACATAGGTACGGGTAACTTCCACGAAAAAACGGCTCGGATTTATACTGATTTCAGTCTGTTTACCAAACACCCCGATATTACGGAAGAATGCGATAGTGTGTTTCGCTTTATTGAGAGTAGTTACCTGCCGTTTAAATTCGAACACCTGATGATTTCCCCCATCAATGCACGTAGTCGAATTGTCGAGTTGATCGATGAAGAGATAACTCATGCAGAGCAAGGACGAACAGGAAAAGTAACAATTAAAATCAATAACTTAGTTGACAAGCAGCTCGTTGATAAGCTTTACGAAGCATCACGCAAAGGCGTCAAGATCCGCCTCATCGTGCGAGGTATGTGTGCCCTTGTACCGGGCCTTGCACAGTTTAGCGATAATATAAAGATCATTAGCATCGTCGATCGTTTCTTAGAACACCCGCGAGTGATGATTTTCGACAACAACGGTGACCCCAAGGTCTATATTTCCTCAGCGGACTGGATGACCCGTAACCTTGACCATCGTGTTGAAGTCGGCACGCCTATTTATGCCGATCATTTGAAGAAACTAATTATCGATATTATTGAATTGCAATTTAAAGATCGCACCAAAGCCAGAGTTATTGACGCCGAACAGAAGAATCTGTACGTTCGCCGAGGTAACCGTAAAAAAATTCGCTCTCAGATCGCGATTTATGACCATTTAAAAAAATGGGAGTTGCACCAATTAAATGAAGCGAAAGAATAACCGTTGAGGAAGAATATATGCGCGACTACCCTTCTATTGCCGCAGTGGACTTAGGTTCAAATAGTTTTCACCTTGTTGTAGCAAGAGAAGTAGATGGTCGCCTTCAACTCCTCCATAAAGAAAAACAACGTGTTTACTTGGCCGCGGGCCTTGATGACGATTTTAATTTAAGTGATGACGCGATCGCCAGAGCATTGGATACCCTCTCACAATTTGCGACGACACTACATGATTTTCCGAAAGAGTCCGTGCAAGTAGTGGCAACCTATACACTGCGAAACTGCAAAAACCTTAATTATTTTCTTGCTAAGGCAAAACAAGTTTTTCCATATCCAATCAATGTGATTTCAGGCCAAGAAGAAGCTCGTCTTATTTACCAAGGGGTCGCCAACCATGAACATGATAGTCACAACCGTTTGGTTATCGACATCGGTGGAGGCAGCACCGAGTTGGTTATTGGTCAGCACCTTACACACAAGCTGTTAAGTAGTCGCAATGTGGGCTGCGTGACCATGCAAAAAGCCTACTTTGCTGATGGTAAGCTATCTACAAAGCGATTCAAAAAAGCAGAAATAAAAGCAGAGCAACAAATTGAGAGTATTACCGCGAGCTACTTACGACTCGGCTGGAATACCGTTATCGGTACTTCTGGTACTATTAAGGCGATTGCGGCCATGGCTCACGAGCTCACTGAAGCCGATGAAATTACCCTGCCGATTTTGGAGCAAATTAAGCAGTTATTTATTGATGCTGAGCACATAGACAACGTCTCCTTAAAAGCACTACCAGAGGAACGAAAAACCAGTATCGCTGGCGGCCTTGCCGTACTGATAGCACTGTTTAGGCAGTTAGGACTTGAGCGCATGCGCCTTAGTGAATATGCATTGCGAGAAGGGTTATTGTTTGAAATGCATCAAACCGACGAGTTTGATATTCGTACCCGCACAATTAACACGTTCAGCGATCACTATAATATTGATAAGCAACATGCCGAGAATATTTGTGAAACCATCAAACTTTTTACCACTCAGCTAAAAGAGCACTGGCAACTATCCTCTTATGATGTCGAAATGTTATGTTGGGCAGCAAAACTCCACGAAGTTGGGCTCGCCATTAACTCTTCCGGCATGCATAAACACGGCGCTTATATTGTCAGGCACAGTCAACTTCCAGGCTTTACTCAAGCCCAGCAATTAAGGCTAAGTGCACTTGTACGCTTTTATCGAAAAAAGATAAAAATGCCAGAGTTAACGGAGTTAATCGATACAGATCTAACCCACTTTAACCGTGTTTTGGCGGTGTTTCGTCTCAGCGTTTTAGTGAACCAAAAACGCCAACAGGATCAACTTCCCGAATTAAGTATTACAGCTGTTGATAACGCCTTGATACTTCACATCGCAACTGAGTGGCTAGAGTCACACTCGCTGTTTCAAGCAGATTTAGAGCAAGAACAAAACTATTTAAAAACAATAGGTATTCAGTTTAACCTGAGCTTTGGATAAATAATATTAATACCGTTAGCGCTGAAATAGGCTACTAAACGGCGTTAAGTATCCGCAGTTCAGGTTACTTACCTTTTCACTTTGTAAGACCAGAATTACTGTTCTTCACCAGCCACAATAGAGAGGATTTCATCTGCGTAGGCTCGACTAGAAAGCGCCATATCATAGAGATAATTGGTCGGTGTTGCAGGTCGAATAGCTTGCAAAATAAGCTCGGCCTCTTGCCAGTCATTACGCTCAATCTCGAACGCCAAACGTAGTGCTCCACCAAGTAAACCTTGGTAACTCAACAAAGCACTGGAAAGCGAACCATCGAGAGAAAATTCCGCTGCAATAACAGAAAGCTCCACATCAAGTATCACATCAAGGATAGACATCAAGCCAAGCAAATAGCCAGTTTCTGCCATTTCCTCGCCCCCTGGCATCAAGAATGTTTCCACAAACTTAGCACGGGTTAATCCCATTCTTGTCAGCTCACTGGGTTTGTCAGAACCCAATTCGCTCAGCGCGAGTACTTTAACAAACTGCCTAATTGCGTCTTCACCTAAATACACAACTGCCTGGGAAATAGATTTAATTTCTAACTTGTCTTCACCAGCTTTAGCGTTCGCAAGCTTTAATAATCGTGCTGTTAAACTTAGATCTTTACTTACTCTTGTTTGTATTTCTTTAAAACATAAAGACTTTCTGGCTGTGGCTTGTAGCAGCTGAAATACCACCATTTTCGACGGTTCCACATTGCCATGATTTAGCATTTCAGGTTTGGCGAAAAAGAAGCCTTGGAAAAAGTCTGCTCCAGAGGATTTGATGATCTCGAACTCTTCTTTCGTTTCGATACGTTCAACAATAACCTTAATATCTGGATACTGACGCTTGAGCTTTTTTACCGTCATATTGGTTTTTATAATTGGCTGCTCAACTTCAATTTTGACGAATTCCATGAGCGGCAGCAACGGATCCCACTTTGACGTACCGTCGTAGTCATCTAGCGCAAATCGGTAACCTTTTTCTGTTAACTTAGTCACCATATGCACCAAAGACGGTATGTCTTTAGAACGCTCAACAATTTCCACCACAATTTTTAGTGGTGCTAACAAGCTAGGCAGTTCTTGCAGTAGCGACTCGTCGGATAGGTTTATAAAGGCAAGCTGCCCAGCAGCCAAACGGTCTACACCAATAAACATTAGAGAATTAAAAAACATTCGCCCGGTCGCTTGCCCATCACTTACCCCAACCGGAAAAGCATTGTTGTCTGAATCTCTATAGAGCAGCTCATAGGCAAAGACTTCTTGATCTGGCCGCAAAATGGCCTGTCGCGCAATATACTGCACTGCTGATTTACGTACTTCAGTCACCGGACCACTCATTAACATTCGTATCCTTTATAAGGTAAAAGGAAACCACGTACCAAGGAGCGTATAATATGGTAACGCCCCGAGCAATAAAAAAGTTTCGCTATTTTACAACACTTATAACCAAAAGTTACTAACTTAGTAAACTAACTCCTTATAAAGAATAGGCTTTTAATTCACAGAACGCCAGTAGCTTGCCTGTCTAAGAAAAGTTAAGCTAAGATGGTTTCATGAAGCAAGTTTTAATAGTCTGGTTACTCGCCTTTGCTGGTTTTGCTAAGGCAGAAAAAGCCCCCTACTTAAAGTACAGTTTAAGTGGCTCGGGAAGCTTTTACCCTTATTTTACTCACAACGAAGATGCACCGGGGATCTTGCCTGAAATGGTGGAAGCCATTTTGGTAAAGGCAAACATCAAAGGCGAAAACTTACTTCTCCCAGCTAAGCGTACTAACTTTTATTTAGAAAAGCAGCAAATTGATTTTGATATTATCAGCCCAGATTGGTTGAACGAACAGCAAAAGCAAGATGATAGATTTATTTATTCAGACCCCATTCTACCTATTAAAGAGTATGTTGTTACTCGTCAGTCTCAACCACCGGTATTAACCCTATCAGGTATCGAAGTTGGTACAGTGAGAGGCTACTACTACCATGATGATCAAATATTCGAGCGGGTTGATTTCGCATCCGAGAAAGAACTACTGCAGGCACTAAACTTACGCCGAATTGAACATATTATCATTGGTGATTTACCCGCATTATATTGGTCAGAACAACTTGGTATTACTTTTAGCTTCAACCAGCTACATTCAGAAGGGATGTTGCAGCTACGCCTGTTAGCCAAGCACCAAGGATTACTTAAGCGGATAAATCAAGCTATCACACAACTTAAGCACTCTGGTGAAATTGAAAAAATAGAACAGCAGTATATATCACAACTACCTATACACGCTAAAGGTGGCAGATAACCTCAGCTCTAGACACAGATCAAGTTATATCCATAAATCCTTCCCGTAAATTGAGCACCAACGGACGCATTTGGTATAATACCGCTTTTACAGCTTGGGAAATCATTATGACTATCGCTGCCGCGCTTGCTGAGCGCAGTAACAATCAATGTGAGCTATGTACCTCAACAGATGGTCTCGAAGTATACGAAGTACCACCAGTCGCCGAGGCGCATTCTGACAAATGTGTTTATCTTTGTAGCCAGTGCAAACCACAGGTTGAAGGTCAACAGGATATCGAAGCCAACCATTGGCACTGTTTAAACGATAGTATGTGGAGCCAAGTTCCTGCTGTTCAGGTTGTTGCCTACCGTATGCTTAAGCGCCTTGCGCCGGATAATGGCTGGGCTCAAGATGCATTAGACATGCTATATCTTGAAGATGAGACTCGAGCATGGGCTGATCAAGTACTTGCAGAGGATGAAGACCTTGTTCATTTAGACAGTAACGGGGTGAAACTGAGTGCTGGTGACACAGTGACTTTGATTAAAGACTTGGATGTGAAAGGTAGTAGCCTAGTTGCAAAACGCGGCACTGCGGTACGTAACATTCGCCTTTCGCCTTCAAACCCAGAGCATATTGAAGGCCGTGTAGAAGGTCAAAACATCGTTATTTTAACGAAGTTTGTTAAAAAATAACTAGGCCCCAAGATAAACTGCTAAGCCTCTTCAAGATCTTATCGACTAGGGCCTGTTGATCTTTGCTGTTTGATTTTGGTTCTCCTGAGTGTGTTTTGGTCGCGACGCTCGACTTGCCGCCTAGTAATCTAGGCAAAAGTTGAGCAACAATGAACAAAGCGCACTCAGGTGAACCCAAAGGGCAGCGCTTGATTAGCATTTCTACTGTGTTCTCGCCTGACTCACATAGAATAACTATGCTACGCAGGCTCTGCCTTGTACAAATACCAATCAAACTGCTGCAAAAACAAACTTGAAAGGTAAACAGGCCCTAGATAGCTTAGCAGTTTATTTTTACTATTCTTCTACTAATTGAATGCTGCGATAAAACGCACCATCATCCTCAGCCAGTAACGAAACCAGCTCAGGCAACACTTTATCCATGGTTTTCTTTAAGGTCCAAGGCGGATTGATCACTATCATTCCAGAAGCCGTCATGCCTCGCTCTTGAGTATCTGCGCGGGTAGCAAGTTCAAACACTTGAATATTACGTATTCCAGATTCAATCAGGCTCGACTCCATGGTATCAATACGTTCACGGTCAACAACGGGATACCAGATCATATAGACGCCGGAATCAAACTTTTTGTGCGCTTTTATGATGCTTTTGACCGCAACATCATAATCGGATTTGATCTCATAAGGAGGGTCCATTAGCACGCAGGCTCTACGCGAAGCTGGTGGCACCAATCCTAATAGTCCTTTAAAACCGTCACTCCCAGTGACGCGTAGTGACTTTTTATGTGCCGTATTTTGCTTTAACAGCTCTAGATCTTTTGGGTGTAGCTCAAAAAACCAGCCATTATCTTGACGGCGTAAGAAATGCTCCGCCACCTTAGGAGAACCAGGATAATGGCTTAATTTATCATCCTCGTTAAATGACTTTATTAATGCCACATAATCGCTAATTGCCGACACGGATCCCGAATAATTCCACAGCTTAGCGATGCCTTGCAGATACTCCTGAGTTTTTTGTGCATCACTGCTCGCTAGCTCAAAAAAACCAGCGCCAGAGTGCGTATCCACGTAATCATATGGCTTATCTTTTTTAGCCATGTATGACAAAGCTTCTGCCAATACTAAATGTTTGATCACATCGGCAGGGTTTCCTGCATGAAAAGAATGTCGGTAACTGAGCATAACCCCGCCTTGATAAAAATAATAACAACACAGGTGAAATAAACCTGAGCTAAATTTGAGCAATGATTCATCAATTTTTAACTTTAGACTGAATCACTTCTGAACAAAATATTCCAATATCGGCATTATCTCTTAAAAGTTGAGAAAAATCAGCAGAAAGTCGCGTAAACACTAGCATCCTTAGCCGCTTTGTTTTACATTTGCATGACAAATCACAGTCATATGAGCGCATTAATGAATAACCAAGATCTCCAAAAACTCGACCAGTTGATTGACCAACTTTTGAGCCAAAATAACCAATTAAAAACGGAAGTTTCGGCACTGAAAGAACAAAATCAAAAACTCATCGATGAAAATGAAACCCTACAGCTTGAAATGCTAGAAAGCGAAGAAAAGCAAAAAGAATTTAGTTCATCTTTGTCTGGCCTACTTGATAAGTTGCAAACACAACAGGCTAGCTAATGTCTGAGCAGAATAACCAAGTGACAGTGACGTTACTTGGCAAGTCACATCAATTTGCATGTGCGCCAGATCAAGAAGAAGCGCTGCATAGTGCCGTAGCGCTTTTAGACCGACGGGTAGAAGAAATGCGTAAACGCTCAACCGTTCGCAATGATCACAATGCATTACTACTCGCAGCCCTACACCTTTGTCATGATTTACAAGCATTGGAAGCAAAGCAACAGCAAGACGCAGAGTTCGTTTCCACGCTCATCGACAAGTTAGTGCTGCCAGCAGGCGAATAATGCCTAAATACCGGAGCAAAACTATCTTACGTAGCACCTCTCTAATTTGGGCTATTATTTTAATGGCGGTGAGTTTTCAAAGTATCGCCGCCAGCTTAAACCAGTTCCACAAAGTCAATGATGCGGTTTATTTTATCCAAGGAAAAAATCGTGCTTTGCAGCCCAACCAAGCTCTTATTATTGGCAAGCAGTGTGCGCTACTGGCATCCATACATGGCGACCTTGTCACCTCTGAAGCCTTAATTATTGAACTAAAAAAGCGCCTAACTGTTCCTCTTTGTTACGTAGTGTCTTTGCATTCAGATATCAAACAAGACACCAGCGTTGTGTTACTCAAACATGCTTATCCCAATATGCAATGGCTAAGCCCAACGGCAATATCAGCTACCGAATTGAAGGCAGCCTTTCACTCACAACTTGAGCTTTTTGGCCAAAGCGTAGCGTTAAGTGACAAGCGAATCACATCTCTGGAGGCAAGTGAACAACCAAAGTGGCAAGCTAAACTTACATTGGCAAAAAGCAGGATTGCAACATGGTCCAAGCTCGCCTCACAAGCCCCATCGAGTAAAGCCATAGGTAACGCTCCTAAAGCTGTGAAGCTAGGAGGTTTGGTGGTTGAGCTTACTCAAGTCACGGGATTTAGCGGTCATGACATCAGTGTTTACCTGCCAAAATACCGGGGGTTGATAGCAGGTTATAGCGTGGATCAGATCCCACTTGCGCATTTACCGCATACTACACAGTGGCAGCAAGCGATTACGCACTTTAATCGCTATGCACTTGATTGGATATTACCCGCAACAGGAAAACCCTATCGATCAGAAATGCTGCTCACTCCAGCACAATTTTTGGCTTTATTAGAGTTACAAGACACTCAGCAAGTGGTTGAAAAAATAAGTATTCTATATCCAGATAAACACATGCAGCAACGCGCGTTATTACAGTGGCAACACTTTCAGCAGCAAAGAAATTTTGAATAAAACTTAACCTCTCGGTATAGTTAAGGGATGAACAGAGTATTAATACAACTGAGTGGGTTAATATTATTAGCTATGCTCGCTGGTTGTAAAAGCAGCAGCAGTCCACAGGTGAGCAGGCAAGCCATTTTGTCGGCTCTCACTCAAGTGCCCGCAGAAAAACCAGTCTCGCCTCCCGCTTTAGTCAAGGCAAAGCCATCCAAAGTCACTACCGTTAAAGCCCCTCTCAGAGACGATGATTTATGGCAACACATACGCCAAAAGCTCAGTTTTAATACTACATCCCACCCAAGGCTAAATAAGCGCATAAAATGGTATTTATCACAGCCTAATTACCTCAATGTGGTAAATAGGCGTGCCGCCCCTTATTTTTATCACGTAGTAAAAAAGGTCGAGCGAAAAGGCCTTCCAATTGAAATCGCATTGCTCCCATTTGTCGAAAGCGACTTTAGGCCAAAAGCCAAATCGCAACAAAATGCGGTGGGAGTTTGGCAGCTTGTGGATGCCACTGCCTACCATTTCGGCATAAAGAAAGACGAATGGTATGACGGTCGACAGGATGTGTTAGCATCGACCGACGCTGCGCTTGATTATTTACTGTATTTGCATGAACGCTTTGATGGCGACTGGTTACATGCGCTTGCGGCCTACAATAGCGGTGAAGGGCGCGTCAAAAAAGCCATCGCAAAAAATAGAAAAGCAGGAAAGTCGACCCACTTTTGGCATTTAACATTACCAAAAGAAACCGCTGACTACGTACCTAAACTCTTAGCACTCAGCCACTTACTAAAAACCTCACCCAGGGGTTTTAAAATACCAAGTTTGCCCAACAAAGCCACTACGTCGATACTTGATATTGGGCAGCAATTTGACGTCAACCAACTGGCTAAACTCAGTGGTATCAAAAAGCGTCAACTATACGCACTCAATCAAGGGATCTTAAAACATAGAAGCTCTCCAAACGGGCCGCACAAAGTGTTATTACCATTATCCGAGCAAGCATTATTGAAAAGTGCATTTTTCAGGGAGAACTTCAGCCAAGGCTACACTGTCAAAGCTAATGACACACTCTACCGCATCGCATTAAATGCGGGGATGAGCGTAAATGCACTAAAAGCACTAAACAATAAGACTTCCGATTTAATCCGAGTCGGTGAAAAACTATTAGTATCAGAGAGTAATGAGCAATTAGATTTACTCGTCGACTACGACGTAAGCCCTTATATTCAAGAAATAAAAGCCAAACCCATACCTCAAGTGGAACATCACCACACCATAAAACAAGGCGAGTCATTGTGGACTATCAGCCGTCACTACAAGGTCGCGGTAAAAGACTTATTAAATTGGAATTCACTCACTGCACAAACCCTATTAAAACCAGGCAAGGTACTAATGGTGTTTTTACCGGCACCCGCTGCGCCAAAAAGCAATAAGACTCATCCAGCTAGTTCATCCATCTCTAGCGTTGAAGCTATCCAATCCATACTGCGCTATGGCAAGCCAAAACAAAGTGAAAGCCCAAATTAATTGGATAGGCTTGCGTCCAAGAAGCGCACTCACGTAAACTACACGCTTTACAGGTGGATGCTAAATGGCATCACCGAATACTATTTATTTAAGGTTTACTTATGCAAATTGCAAAGAATACAGTGGTAGAGTTTCACTACACACTTCACGAAGGTGACAGCCAAATTGAGTCAAGCAAAGAAGGCGAGCCACTAAACTACCTGCACGGCACTGAAGGCATGCTACCAGGTCTTGAAAGTGAACTTGAAGGTAAAACCGGTGGCGATAGCTTTACGGTAACTCTAACACCAGAGCAAGGCTATGGTGAATATCAAGAAGGTTTAGTACAGCGTATTCCTATTAAGCACCTTCAAGGTCTTGGTGACAGCAAAGTTTGGAAGCCAGGCATGACTGCTATTGTCGATTCAAACCAAGGTCGTCATCAAGTAAAGGTAGTAAAAGTAGGACGCTTCAATGCCGATTGTGACTTAAACCACCCATTTGCAGGCAAAACATTAACCTTTAATGTTGAGATCCTTTCTGTACGCGAAGCAACTGCAGAAGAAATTTCACATGGTCACGTGCATGCTGCTGGCGGCTGCGGACACTAATGATGAATAAAGTTGCCATCGTTACCGGCGGCAGCTTTGGCATTGGCGCCGCCATTGTCAACAAGCTGCTATCGCAACAGTACACTGTTTATAACCTCGATATTCAGCCCAGTGAACAAGGCATTTTTCGTCATTGTGACGTCAGCAAAGTCGCCGATGTAAAAGCAACAATTGCAGATATTGTCTCAGAGGCAGAGCAAATAGATGCGCTTGTTTCAAACGCGGGGAAACATCTGAGTGCAACAATCGAAGATACCGACGAAGCCACACTCGACGCCCTTTTTGCATTGAATGTCAAAGGTGCTTACGCTGCCATTCAAGCCGTATTACCAAGCATGAAATCACAAGGTAGCGGTAGCATTGTATTGATGTCTTCGGATCAGGCAGTTATTGGTAAACCTAACTCCTTCGCTTATAACCTGTCTAAATGTGCGCTTGCTTCGATGGCGAAAACCACAGCATTGGATTACGCCAAATTTAACATTCGCGCGAATGCAGTATGTCCTGGCACAATTGAAACTCCGTTATTCCATCGTGCCATTGACAATTATTGCGCTCGCAGCGGCGCTGATAAAGCAGAAATCGTTGCAGAAGAAGCTCAGTTGCAGCCTTTGGGTAGATTAGGGCAACCGCAAGAGGTTGCAGCGTTGGTCGCTTTCTTACTGAGTGAGGATGCGAGTTTTATTACAGGTAGCCTACAGAGTATTGATGGTGGTTATACCGCACAGTAAAAAGGAAATACTTGATGAGCCTGAGAATTATTGATAGCCACCTACACTTTTTCGATTTAACGTTAGGACAATATTCTTGGCTCAAGCACAACCCACCCGCTTGGCCTAACCTGGAAAAAATAAGACAGAACCATAGCCTCACTAGTCTACCCCAACATTCACAGTTTACACTCGAAGCCTTAGTCCATATGGAAGCTGGCTTTGATAATCAACACCCCATCAACGAGTTACACTGGTTAAATCAAGAATTAGGAAGCTTTCCTTTTAAAGCCGTGGGTTACGCACCAATTAACGCTACGCCTGAGCAATTTAGCGCTGCCATAACGGGTTTAACACACCCTCATCTCGTGGCGATAAGAGACATCACCGAGGGCAGTGACAGCCAACGTTTATCCGCACCTTTCGTGCACGAAAATCTCACCTATCTTGCCGAGCATGGACTACACTTTGAGGCGCAATTAGAATTTAAGCAAAGCGAAAAAGTCGACCTTTTATTACGACTTGCCGAGCAAGAGGCTGACCTTAAAATCGTATTTAACCATGCGGGGTTTATTGACGCCACCAGCCCTTGTACAGATATATTAAGGCGCATTGGAGCGCTTAACAACGTCATGATCAAGTGCTCTGGCCTCGAAATGTTAGCAAGCCCACTAACGCTCTCTGAGTGGCTTACTCACTTAATAACACATGCTGGAGAAGAGAGCCTAATGCTGGGTTCAAATTATCCAGTTTCTCTTATGCAAAAAAGCTATTGGCAAATATGGCAGGGTTTTTTAGACGTGATAGGTATATCGTCAACTTGGCATAAGCTCAGCCGAGACAATGCAAAAAGTTGTTATGGATTATGAGCGGATCTGGACAAGATCGTAAGCAACTAGCTCAGGTACTATGCGCTGCAGTTTTTCTTCCGTTTGATCTAAGGTGTTTAAGCACTCGCAATATTCCGCCGCTTTCTCTTCTAATTGATGGGCTTTTTTCTGCAGGGATTTATCTATCTCTTTCGAAATAATCTCCATCCGTTGTCCCATATCGTTAATACGGTCTTCGATATTCCCTTCGCGAGATTTAAACGCATCCCCTAAAGAGACTAAAATGGAGCCCAACGAACCATGAACAGCAGAGTGAATTTTTTGGCTGATCTCTTTAGTAAAAAAATCATCAATTTTAGAAAGTGACTGTGGTGCGATAAAAAAGAAATCATCTCCACGCTTAAACTTATCCATCAACGCACGTTCAACGTATTGCAACTGCGTTTTGAGCACTTCAGGTTCTTTGTCAGACATCCCCTCAACCACTTGCTCAATCGCACTCAACCCAAGGTTTACGCCATCGGTCGCCAGATTAACCAGCTCAGGAACGGTATCCCGTATTCCTATAGAATACTCGCGCACAACTTCCTCCCCTTCCTGATCTAACTCAATCCAGCGGCCTAAAATAAAAAGCTGACTATCATTGTTGATTTGAATTCGGGTTTGACCATCATCAACGATACGAATTTCGTTATCCGTAATGATGAGGCCGTGACCAAGTTCAACATCGCACTTATTTTTAGCGTGTACAGGAGACGTCAATACAGCACAAAACAAGGCTATCGCGCTGAGTAATCGATTCATATGGCCTCCTATATGCAGAATGTAAGACGGGAAAAAGGGATGCTTCAGGAGAGTACCAAAAGATCAAACAATCCCAAAGCCATTTTAGACAGATGAAAGTAACAAGCTATGTCTGGCTGGTAATATTAAAGATCCATACGCATGAAGATCAAAAGCAGTAGCAATACTACTAATAAGGTCTATTGGTAGTACCTCACTAACCTGACAAAAGCATCCGCAGTTTTAATGGTTGGATTATTTTTACCATCAGCAAACTGATACACCCAAGCGAACTGAGGTTGCCCTGCTTGGGTTGTTGCAGACCAGTAATTATTACTTTTGGTCGTTGGAAATATCGTTATATTTATCGCTGGAGTGACGCATTCATGGTACACAATACTAGCAAGCTCTTTAACGTTAGGCACTTGCCAGTCGGTAAACCCTGCAAACTGGTCTTCGTTGGCAACCACTAATGCCTGCCGCCAAGTCAGTTGCTGAGCGTTGTCTTCACAGCTTTGAGAAGTAGCGTTATAACTTTGCCCAAAGTTGCAGCGCTGCCACATTAATCCAGTTTGGCTATCAAGCACTGTGCCATTGCTATTTACCGTATAGCGACTGGTATTGGAGCCTGTACCGACGCAAGTTTGCGCTTGGCAGACAGCAGCGAGTGACGAGGTAAATAATGTAATTGCAATGATCTTCATACGACGCTCCCTAGGGGTTTCTTACTAACCTAACAAATGCGCTGCTAGACTTTTCTACGGCAAAATCATTGCCAGTATCCATGTCAATAACATAAGCCCTTCTAAGCGTGCCGCCAGTCCCATCTAAGCTTGACTGCAAAGTCCAGAAATAACGATGGCCAAGTGTGGCTGCACTAGGTAAATTAGGGAAAAACGCTTCATCTATCACCGCAGTGCCTGTACTGCCGTAATCTAATAGCCCAAGTAGTTCCATATAAGTTGGTAAGCGCCAATTGTTACCGCCACAGTAACTTTGCTCTCCAACTGCGGGGTTGTTCACCTCATCAATCAAAGCTTGAATACCACAGTGATTATCCTGTGGGCAGATCGTATTTGCTGCGGCCTGAACACTCCCCTCAGCAACCGTTCCATCTACCTCAACATACCAGGTATAACTATTTTGTGCATTGCGAGAAGAAGTATTTGGTAATGTACCTGCACTTGCTTCTTTCACTTCCCAAATAAGCCCTGTGACGTTATCACGAACACAAGCAAAGTCAGTGGCGTCATCAGGCAACTCATCTGCAAAGCGATTTAGTTTGGTGAAGTCAAACCCAGCTCGACCACTGCCCTCTTTCGCCACCTGAGTGGCAAAATAATCACGTCCACGCTGCGCATCTTGAGCCGTAAACTGCGTCATGCTACAGGTGATCACATCCGTATTGTTATAACACGTGGTTTGGCCACTGTCGTTTAGTTTGCCTAATGGCTTTTTCTCGATATCAATGCGTACTGTATCGGTAGCCGAGCGATTTTGTGAGTCAGTAACAGTGAGCTCAAATTCCATTTGCGATAAAATATTTTGATCGGGAGCATTAAAGGTTGTTGAACACCCAGTAGTAGAACTTAATGCTACCTGAGTACCCGATGTCACTTGTCGCCATAAACATTGTTTCTGGCCAGATACAGTATCGCTGTTTGAGCCATCGAGCGTTACCTCGTCAAACTCTTGCACTTGCTGATCACTTCCTGCATCTGCCACTACCACATTCGAATTCTCAAGTAACCCAAGGGTAAATTGGGTACTAGCTTGTCCACCTTCATCATCGGTAACCGTCAACTGCCAGATTGACGGCTGAGAGACAGCCAACAAGGGATGTATAAAAGACACAGTAGCCGTATTTAACCCTGTAGGCTGTATTGTCGCAGGGCCACTTACTTGCTGCCATTGATATGCAACCACTTGGCCATTTTCGTCAGGATCGGAAGAGCCAGCGCCACTTAGGACAATAGTATCTTTATATTTGGCTGGCAGTGTTTCCGGCGCTGTTTGGCTAATGCTTGGTTTAGGTAATTGATTGTTAGACTTTACCGCAACCGTTACTTGATCGCTAGCAAGGCTGCCATCAGGCGCTACATAATCAACCTGAATAAGTAAATTGACATCAGCTTTGATATCCGGCGCAACAAAAGCGGCTTGTTGCTCCGTGATTGGGAATTCACTGACGTTTGCACCAGAGATAACTTGCCAGTTAAAGGTACCGCCTGCAGGTGATGCTTGTGCATTCAAGGTAACTTCCGTTTTTTCGGTCACTTGGATATCAGCACCCGCATTAACTGATGCGCTGACTTGGCTCGGTTCATCACTCCCAGAGCCTCCGCCACAACCTGTTAAAATTAGCGCAAGTACAACCAAACTTCCCTTGAATGCATTCATATTATTCCTTATAAACTATAGATAACTTTCTTGATGTATCCGCACAAACAACTTAGTGCCAACTTTGCTATAATCTACCTTGTATTCTCGACCGTCTAACGCCTGAATAAACAACAACCGTTTCACTTCACCAAACACATCAATACTCGAAACGTGAACAACCTCTAAATAACGCTCTTTGGCTTCTCTGCGATTTCTAGGCAGCTCTTCCTTAAAAGGCACCAAACCGTTTGCAGTCACCTTGATTTTCGGGTGTGCTTCACCATTAACAATCACAAGATCTAACTTTTTCTCTTTGTGAATAATGGTATTACGCCCGCTTTTAATATAGGCCGTTTCTAAGCTCATATTGGTGTATCCTGTTACATCTTCAATAGGTGGTTTGTTCTTCTAGCAATGCTTTTACCACCTCTCTAGGGTTAAGTTTCCAGCGGTTTAACATGACTGAAAATTGCCAAATATCCCTGTCTAAGGCAGTGGCGGGGATCAGCAAGTCGTATCCCGTCACTGTCTTTAAATTATCCATCCGGTTTGCAAACATTGCCATTAAACCAGTATATTCTTTTCCCGCCTTGGAGCGAAAAATGGTTTCTTCTATCAACCATTCAGATGGGCAGTTGCCATTTTCGCAATGCATTTTAACAGCTTGTAAAAAAATATGCCGCTGCTCGATCAATAATTTACCTGCAAGCCGAGGTGTTAAATTTAATAAAAATGCATCAATATCATTAAGTTTAATACCAACTGCATTTAACTCAAGTGTTTCAACACCTTGTTGAACTTTTGGAATGCCACTAGAGTGGAAGTTTACAACGGATAGCGGCCAAGCTCCATACTTATGCACATACCTAAACTCTTGTTCTGTAAAGTGTAAACTAAAATATGGTTGCTGACTTTTAAGGAAACCAACAAAAATAGCTACTAACATAGCGCTGGCAAGAAATATTTCAACAATGGTGATAGCTGTACCACGCAAGTTGACAAACAGCATGATCACAACCAAACCAATTGCACCAACCAGCATAAATTCAATGCCATTTCTATCGGCAGTTGCACGTAGTTTTGCTTCAAGCATAGGTATACCAGACATAAAAGATGTACATGATGATCGTCCATGCGACTAATTTACGTATTGTGATGCATCGTTTACATGGATGATTGCTTTTCATAATATTTAATTTAGGTACAAACGCTTAAATTGAATTACATTTTCGTTTAATGCACAAATTTACAGGATATGCCGTCGACTTTGTTAGCCTTTAATTTTGTAAACTAGAGACAAATTATAATCTGGGTCACTTTTATGCGTCATCAATCAGGGAAAGCACTGTTTCCTTTTATCATTGTAGTGCTAGTCGTTATCAGCGGCTATTTATATTTACCAGCCTCGGAAGGCAAAATGAGTGGCAACTCTGCACCCGTAACCTCCGTTCAGGCTCATACCGTAACCAAAGAAGAACGTATTATTGCTGTTCACTCTATTGGTTCCGCCAGAGCAAATCAAGCAATCAACGTGAGTAGCGCCCAAAGCGACTATGTGGCGGCCCTCTTTTTCGATGATGGGGATGTAGTAAAAAAAGGCGATAAGCTAGTGCAGTTGCGTGATGCCGAAGAGAAGCTCGATATCGAAGCGCTGAAAGTGACGCTAAAAGAAGAAATCAGACAACTAAACCGCCTTAAAGACCTTGCAAAAACTCAATCGGCGGCTCGCTCTCAACTAGAAGCGCAATCAGCAAAGGTAGACACCTTAACGGCACGATTAGAAGCCACCAAAACAAAACTCGCTGAGATGACCATCTATGCGCCATTCGATGGATTATTGGGTACTCGAAACGTTTCCATTGGTAGCTTCGTAAACAACAATACTGTGATCACCACACTCGATGACATTAGCATCATCAAAGTGGATTTTCAGGTACCAGAAAAATACCTAGCGCAACTACAACTTGGTATGCAAGTAAACGCTCAAAGTGAAGCTTACCCAGATCAACTATTTACCGGTAAGGTCTCTCATATTGACCCGAGAATTAATGAACAAACGCGTTCGGTACGAGTAACAGCAAGTTTCACCAATCTAGACCATAAACTCCGCCCAGGTATGCTGTTACACATGGGACTTGAATTGGCTCGATTACAAGCCCTTGTGGTGCCAGAAAAAAGCATTATTCCAAGACAAGATAAGCATTTTGTATTTGTAATTGATGACCAAGGTAAAGCACAACAACGTGAAGTCCACCTGCAAACTCGCTTTAGCGGCTGGGTAGCTATCGACGAAGGGCTTACAGAGGGACAACAAGTGATCACGGAAGGCACCCTGAAGATCCGCTCAGGCTCAAAAGTTGAAGTAAAGGGGTAAGGCGACGTGAGAATCACTGATACGGCGGTTAAACGCCCGATCTTCGCGATCGTTATTAATTTACTGTTGCTAACATTTGGCTTAGTGGCATTTTCTATGCTACCACTACGCGAATACCCAGATATTGAAACCCCAATAGTCAGTGTAAGCACTAACTATACGGGCGCTTCAGCTGAGGTTGTAGAAACGAAGATCACCCAAATACTGGAAAACCGAATTTCGGGGATCGAAGGTATTAAAAGTATAAACTCCAGTAGCCGTAATGGCAGCTCAAATATCACTATCGAATTTAATATAGATCGCGATATCGACGCGGCTGCAAATGATGTTCGTGAGCGCGTTTCGCGCGCGCTGGATAGATTGCCAGAACAAGTCAGGCCACCAGAGGTATCTAAGTCAAACAGCGACGAAAGCCCTATTGCTTGGTTTGTACTTAACAGTGAAACCATGGATACTTTGCAGCTTTCAGACTACGCCCAGCGCTTTATCGTTGACCGTCTGGCGGTTGTGGATGGCGTATCGAATGTACGAATTGGCGGTGAGCGTCAATACGCCATGAAGATTTGGCTAGACCGAAAAGCGATGGCCGCCCGTGGGATCACCAGTAGTGATATTGAGCAAGTGCTACGTAGAGAGAACGTAGAATTACCGGCTGGTGAAATTGAATCTATTGACCGTGACTTTTCTGTTCGTATTGCCAGAAGCTATAAAACTCAAGAAGACTTTGACAACCTAGTGATTAAGCGTGGCGAACAAGGCTATTTGGTGCGACTTGGTGAAGTTGCGCAGGTAATACTTGAAGCCGCTGATGACGAAAGTACCTTCCGTGGTAATGGTAAAAATATGATTGGCCTTGGCGTTGTAAAGCAAGCTAAAGCCAATACGCTAGAAGTGGTCGACAACGCCCGTAAAGAGCTTGAAAAAATCAAACGCAACCTACCCCAAGGTACCACTATACAAGACAGCTACGATTCTTCTATTTTTATCCGTGAGTCCATTGCTGAAGTATATAGCACACTTGCGATTGCCATGGCTTTGGTAGTACTCGTTATCTACATCTTCCTTGGCAATATCCGCGCTACGCTTATCCCCGCAGTTACGGTGCCGGTAGCCTTAATTGCAACCTTTATGTTCTTGCTGGCCATGGGGTATTCCATCAACTTGCTGACGCTGCTTGCACTTGTGCTTGCCATCGGCCTTGTAGTCGATGACGCCATTGTGATGCTAGAAAATATCTACCGCCGCATCGAGCTTGGTGAACCCAAGTTACTGGCGGCATACCGTGGCGCGCGTGAAGTAGGCTTTGCCATCATTGCGACAACGCTGGTTTTGGTTGCCGTGTTTATTCCCTTAGTCTTTATGGATGGTCGTATTGGTGCCCTATTTACCGAGTTTGCCTTTGCAGTAAGTGCTGCAGTGCTGTTTTCCAGTATTACCGCGTTGACTTTGTCTCCAGCCCTTTGCTCCAAAGTATTGAAACCTAGCAATAAAGAAAACCGCTTTAGTCAGTGGATGGATCGCCAATTTGGACGACTAGAGCAAGGTTATCGTCGTGTTTTACAAGACAACTTATCGCGTAAATACAGCCTGATTGTGATGTTGGCACTGGCGGGCTTTACCAGCTATAGCCTATTTAAACAGATCCCATCTGAACTGACACCAAAAGAAGACCGTGGTACTTTCTTCGTCATGATGAATGGTCCAGAAGGGGCAAGCTACGAAAACAACTCGCAAAATATGGCAAAAATTGAAGAGCGACTGCTTCCTTATGTAGACTCAGAGGAACTTAGCCGCGTGCTTATTCGTGTGCCAGGCTGGGGTGGTCAAGGTGGTGTTGCTATTATCGGCATGCCAGACTGGGATGAGCGTAAACGCTCTACTTGGGAAGTCATGGATGAGATAAGCGGCAAAATGCAAGATGTTACAGATATTCGCGCCTTTGCGATTATGCGCCGTGGTATTGGTGGTGGCGGTAACTCGCGCCCTATTGAGTTTGTCCTACAAGGCAACGACTACGATGAGCTGGCTGCATGGCGCGATCGCATTCTAGAACGTGCACGTGAAAATAAAGGACTGGTACGTCTTGATCACGATTACAAAGAAACCTTCCCACAGTTTTTGATAAGCATTGATAAAACCAAAGCCGCAGACTTAGGCGTGTCGGTAAGTGCCATCGGGCAAACGCTAGAAACCATGCTGGGACAACGTCGTGTTACCACCTTTATTGACCGCGGTGAAGAATACGATGTGATCTTAAAAGGCACCAAAGCCGACTTCTCTGCCCCAGATAATATTTCTGATATTTATGTGAAATCTCGTAGCGATGAGCTCGTGCCATTAGACAGTTTGATCACCATAAAAGAAGAAGCCACAGCTTCTCGATTAAACCGCTACAACCGTATGCGCGCGATAACTATCACGGCAAACCTCGCTGGCGACTATACACTGGAGCAAGCGCTCGACTTTTTAAATAAAGTTGCCGCCGAAGAGAATGATATCGACGGCGCCATCGACTATAAAGGCGAGTCACAGCTGTTTTATGAAGGCGCGTCAGCGATGACCTATGTGTTTATTCTGGCGCTCACCGTTACTTTCTTAGTACTAGCCGCACAATTTGAAAGCTTTGTTCATCCACTGGTTATCATGCTCACCGTACCGCTGGGTTTAGTTGGTGCGATGTATGGATTGTTTATTACCGACAGTACACTAAATATTTATAGCCAGATTGGTATTGTTATGTTAATTGGCCTTAGTGCCAAAAACGGTATCTTAATCGTGGAATTTGCTAACCAATTACGTGACAAAGGCATCGCCTTCGAACAAGCCATTGTTGATGCTGCAGCGCAGCGATTAAGACCTATTATTATGACCTCGCTAACGACCGTGATGAGCTCGATCCCACTTGTGTTTGCAACAGGTCCTGGGTTCGAAAGCCGCATGGTGATCGGTGTTGTGATTTTTGCCGGTGTCAGTGTTGCCACCATTTTAACCTTGTTTGTTATCCCAACCGCCTATACTTTATTAGCTAAGAAGACGCAATCTCCAGAAGAGACGACAAAACGTCTTGAGGAGCAGTCGAAACAACATCCTGAGCAGGAGGTATAATGGCAAATTTACAAACCGCAACTTTTGGTGGTGGCTGTTTTTGGTGTATTGATGCGGCATTTCGCCGCGTCAATGGTGTTGAGTCAGTGCAGTCAGGTTACGCAGGTGGCCACACAGATAATCCCACCTATCAAATGATATGTCGGGGAGACAGTGGCCATGCTGAGGTAGTCCAACTGCAATTTGATGCCGATATTGTCAGCTTTGATACTTTGCTTAATATGTTTTTTACCCTGCATGATCCAACGCAGTTGAATCGCCAAGGCAACGACATTGGTACTCAGTACCGCAGTGTGGTGTTTTATCATGACCAGCAGCAACAGCAACAAACTCAAGATTGTATTGCGCAGCTTCAAAGCCAGCTGAGTGAAAAAATAGTGACTGAGGTTAGCCCGGCGCCTGAATTTTATCCTGCCGAGCACTATCACCAAGATTATTACACTGAAAACCCAAATCAAGGCTATTGTAGTGTGATGATCGCCCCTAAAATTGCAAAGTTTGAAAGCCATTTTGCGGCAAATTTAAAGCACTAAACTTGTGTGCCGAACGCAATAGATTGCGTTCGGCTTATGACTTACGGCAACATAGGTATAGCAAAATTACTAGGTCTTAAGGTATCTATTAAATCGAAGATCCACGGCAACTCACTTTTGTCGTCACCACAGGCTTAAAGCTAGAAATTAAAGGATCTAACTCAAGCTGCTGGATACGCACATCATACTTACCTTTAATGGTGATATTTTCGTTGTTAATATAACTCGAGGTCGGTTTAAGGCAGTAATAATACAAATCAAATCTATTATCAACCGCACATAAGGCAGAACGCCAGTTAAAAATGTAATGCAACTAAATGATAAATAAGAAAAGTGATCCATTACTCATGATGGATCACTCTGGGTATTGAAAAGCAGTTAACGCATTAGAAGCTGTAGCTCACACCAACGTAGGCTTGTCTACCTAGTGGCTTGTAGCCCAGTAAAGAGCCATCTTTTGCTTCGCCCGCTGTGGCATTGAAATAACGCTTATCGGTTAAGTTTTCAATCCGGCCATTTAACTTGAATCCGTCGAAAAACGTATAGTTAGCAGCTAAGTTAAACAGCGTATATGACGGCAAAGTCACTGTATATGCACCTTCAGCTCCCCATACGTTATCATCGCGATTACCTCTATGGACTAAGGTCAGTGTTGCGTCGACATTTTCCCATTCTTTACTGACTGAATAAGTTAAGGTTCGTCTCGCTCTGCGCTGTAATTGCTTATCGGTATCAGCGTCTTTAGCACTCACATAGCTCGCATTTACCGTATGCTCGATACCAAAGTTGTCTTCAATTTCAACAGAAAGATCAGCACCTTCAAAGTCAGCGCGCTGAATATTGTAAGGGATGTATTTCCATTTATCATTTTGCTGATAAACGATTTTATCGGTTATACGGTTATCGTATACCGCAGCTTCCACACGGAAGTTCTCGCCGCTCCATGTGACAATAATTTCGTTATTAGTGGCTTCTTCCGGCTTAATATTGGGGTTAGGCAGATAGTAAGGACTATCAATCACAAACGCCTGTGACAAAGAAGGTGCTCTAAAGGCTGTACCATGATTCAACTTAACACTCAGGCCATCCATGATTTGCTTGCCTACAGCAACCGTGTA
Organism: Pseudoalteromonas sp. A757; assembly: GCF_004103285.1. Lineage (NCBI taxonomy): Bacteria > Pseudomonadati > Pseudomonadota > Gammaproteobacteria > Alteromonadales > Pseudoalteromonadaceae > Pseudoalteromonas > Pseudoalteromonas sp. A757. Next base: position 162,389 of record NZ_QNQN01000071.1, on the reverse strand, counting down.
GGTGTTTGCACGACCATGAAAATCATAATCATCCGTTCTCAGTACAACCTCTGCCAGCCAATTTTCATCGTTGTAAAACCCACCGAGTGCTAAAGATAAGTTATCACGCTCAGGCTCTGAAAAAGAGGCGGTAGAATCACCAACATCTTCATTTAGAAAGGTAAAGTTACCTGTGAAGATCAAAGCTTCAGTTAAACTATATTGCGACTGATATTCAAATTGGCTGCGTTTGGTGACATAAGCATTATCGTCAGCACTATTACCGATTTGAACGTTTTGTTCCTTACCTAAGCTGTATGACGCACTTTGGCTAAACTTATCAGTACGTCTTTTCCACGCCAACTTATTGGTGTAGTTATGGAAACGGTAAGCATCACTACCAAAAGAGTCATACTCCCCCTCTCCTTCACTGTACTGTGAACGTAAGCTAAAAATGCCACTTTCTTCATCACCATACTGCACATTTAAACCGGCATTACCGTTATAATATCCATCACGGTCATGGTTTTTTGTGATTGCAGCTTCAGGGTCTTTCTCAATCACATCATAGCCATCGGTATGAGTGTAACCCGCATTAGCGGCAATACTAAACTTGTCTTTTTTGTAATTTACCGTCGCCTCGGTCTTGGAGTAATTGTTACTCCCAGTCGTAAGCGCGATAGTATTATTATTCCCTTCACGACTAATAATATTAATCACGCCAGCAATGGCATCTGAACCATAAATCGCAGCTTTGGCACCACGAATGATCTCAATCCTTTCGATGCTATTAAGTGGTAAGTTAGTAAGCGAATTGTCACCGGAGTTTGCATCCGTCACTCGAACCCCATCGATTAACACTAGCGTATGCTTAGCGTCATTACCACGTAGGAATAAACTCACGCTTTGGCCAAAGCCACCGTTTCTAACCGCTTGAATACCAGCGACATTATCGAGTAACGATACGACATCTTGAACATTGCTTTTTTCAATTTCAGCACGATCTATAACCGTAATCGCGGACAATGCGCTTTCTAGAGATTGTTCAAATTTATTGGCAGTAACAGTGATATGTTCAATATTTTGATCAGCAAATGCTGAAAAAGAGAGCGCCGTCGCTATCGCCGCGCTTAGAGCAGTTTTATTTAACATGGTTTCCCCTAACTTGTACCCACCGTACAAGAACACAAAGTGACTGTTTCAAGGCCGGTCTCCGGGCTCAGTAAATCTGCAGATTGGCAGTTCACTCTACCGTTGCGGGGGCAGCGCTGGCATAGAACCGATCCAAGCTAATCACGTGTAATAAGCGGTCTTACTCAATTTATCATTGATTAACGTAATTAGATGTTCCCTTGTGTTCGCACCAGTTTCCCGATTATCTATACACTTAGCAACCACACTAGGTTGTGTACAGCACCTTGAAAATGCGAGGCTATTGTCTTGGGTTTCGGAATGATTGTCAATGGACGTCTAGAAATCCAAAAGTGCAATCTATGCACTTTTGGAATGAAGTAAGGCGTAATTAGTCGCGGAAGTTTTTGAATTGAAATGGCTGACCAAGCTCACCGGTGCGAACAAGTTGCATCGTTTCTTGCAGATCGTCACGCTTTTTACCCGTTACACGCACCGTATCGCCTTGAATTGACGCTTGAACTTTAACTTTTGAGTCTTTAATAAGCTTAACCAGTTTTTTCGCCATCTCTTTGTCGATGCCTTGCTTTAACGCCACCTTACGCGATACGTATTTGCCAGAGCGCTCAATATCTTTTAACTCGAAGCTTGCCACATCAAGGCCGCGCTTCGCCGCTTTACCCACTAGCATATCGAACAATTGCATAACTTGTTGTTCTGCTTCCGCTTTAAGGTTGATCATTTCACCGTTTAGCTCGATTGACGCATCTACGCCACGAAAATCAAAACGCGTGTCAAGCTCGCGAACCGCGTTGTCTACGGTATTTTTTGCTTCTGTCATATCAATTTCAGATACAATATCAAATGAAGGCATGCTTCTCTCCTAAAGTCATTTTGGCTCGATTATAGCAGTTTATGCTTAATTTGAGTTACTTTAAGTTTTTAAACAGCGTATTAGGATGTTCACCCAATGGACAGTTTTCGATGTTATACTGCTCGCTTAGTCATACAGAAGTAGGATGTATTGTGACACGGCGCGTTTATAAAGCTCTTTTGATTATCTCTTTGATTATATGTACAGTGCTATTCGCAAAGGAAATTAGCTTGTCTCCAAAATTGTTGCCAAATATCGATAAAGTGGCACATTTTGGCGTGTTTTTTGTGCTAGCATTTATTTCTCATCATGCTTTTAGGTTCAAAGTATGGTTTCATTTAGTTCTGCTTTCTTTATATGGAGCAGGAATTGAGTGGATGCAGCATACACTGCCTTACCGTCAAGCATCTACCGCTGATTTTTTGGCTGATGTAGCCGGTGCAGTCAGTTATTTTGTTCTATTTTATATTTGGACAAGTTGGCGCAGCAGAAAACATGGCTAACATACATATTTTAGGTGAAGGGGCGATAGGCTTACTGCTCGCCCAGCACCTTAGTCAATCTCATCAAATTACGCTTATCACTCGAAACAAACGCGCGGCGACTTATCGCTATCAAACAGCAAGTACTCAACACACCATCCCTTGCAGCACCAAAACACTTGCAGAACTCCCAGTCAGCAGTATAGATACGCTAATCATTCCCGTTAAAGCATATCAGGTCATCGAAGCACTCCGAGCGCTTCGCCCTGCACTTTCAAAAAATGCAACGCTAATACTTAGTCATAATGGTATGGTAGATTGGTCTTGTGAGTTAGCAGCGCTTGACGCGACACAATCCGCCTACTTCTTAAGCACATCCATTGCAGGCTATAAAGTCGCAGACACTGTACACCATACGGGGCAAGGCGCAACTTGGTTTGGGCCGTTAAATTTACCAGCCGAATGCCATTACCAGAGTGTATTCTCGCAACTGTTTAGCACATTTGAAAATGCCCAAACCACGTTTGACATCATGCCAACACTTTGGAAAAAACTGGCGGTTAATATTGCCATTAACCCGCTAAGTGCATTGGAACAAGTCACAAATGGTCAGCTAAAACAGCCCAAATACGCAACCCAAATCCTTAATTTAATGAATGAAGTACAGCTTGTGGCCGCAGGTACAGGCGTAACCTTAGCGCTTAGCGAGCTAGTCTCGCTTGCTTACACCGTGATGGCACAAACCGCTAACAATCGTTCTTCAATGAATCAAGATCTCGCGAATAATCGGCGCACAGAAATTGACGCCATGTGCGGGTATATTTGCGAGCTAGCAGCGAAGCAAAATATCAATGTGCCGTTTAATCAACAATTACTTGAGGAAGTGAATAAGCACTGGCAGCTAGCGCGACAATAGGCTTAACTTCTCGGCAGGTAAACCACCTTCCACAAAACTATTTACCCAGCGAATTAGGGATATAGCTCGTTGAGCGTTTTTGCAATACCTGCAAGCAGTTTAACTGCTAAAGCCGTAGAAAATCTCACAAGCAGCTAATACCAATTGAATTAATTCTCTAATCAATTTGAAGGGTGAAATAGCATATTAGCTTCGTTAAAAATTTCTCATTTAGAACAACTAAATAGCAAAATTTTTGCCTTGCCTATATGGATATAGGTACCTTAGCGGTAGCAGGACGCGAGAGCGGTGCTACTAAAGCTATTTCCCCGCTTCAAGATAGATCATTTACTTAATACAACTGGTATAATTCCCCTTTCATCACACCCAAGAAGCATAAGCCTATATGCAATGTGTTGGCGGGATGCCGGTTGCTTTCCTATCAGTTTTTTTGTTTTAGGATTCAGTATGATGTCGGGGCGACGTTTTCTTGGCTCGCTCGATCGCGTCGTTTCAAAAGAATGAATGAGGAACACATGGATGCACTTTGATACTAACTGTGGAGGGCAGCTACAAAATACCTAGTAAATAAACGGGGATAAACAAACAACCTCTTACCTCCCCACAAAATGTACGTTGGGTAAATCCTAAAGCCTCACCCAACGCTTGTTAGCACGCTTTTTTAAGGACGGTACACCTTGACGTTAGCATAGCCATTTTCATGCAGAATAAGCGCTTGTAACTGGCTCATTACGCCTTTCGAACAGTACAAGTAGTATTCTTTGTCCTGTGGTAAATCGCCAAACTTAGTAGCTAATCTAAAGAAAGGTAAGTGGATCACTTGTGCACCATCTAGTTCAAGAGGGTTGGCATCTTCCTCTTCTGGAGAACGAATATCTAGTACCACCGCGTTGTCTGGTAATTCACTTACCGATTCCGCTTCTTTCACTTCTTCTTTTGCTTCAGCTTCGATGTCACGAATATCTTTAACCGTCGCGTTAGCCACAACTGTATTCAACACATCAAAGTCAAACTTTTCTTCTTCAGCTAATATCTTGTGAAGCTGTGCTTTTACCGTTGGTTTTTGAGAGATCACACCACAATATTCAGGCATTGCTTCTGCCATTTCGTTGGTGCCAATCGCTCTGGCAATACGAATGATTTCTTCTTTATCGTGTTGAATAAGCGGTCGTAATATCAGCATCTCTGTAACACGGTCGATCACGTTAAGGTTAGCCAAGGTTTGGCTTGATACCTGACCAATACTTTCACCAGTTACCAGTGCAGGGATCCCTAAACGCTCGGCGACCACAGCACCTGCACGCATCATCATGCGCTTTAGTACCACGCCCATTTGTCCGCTTTCGATATTCTCAAGAATTTCTGCAACAACTGGCTCAAAGTCAATCGTGATAAATTTAACTTTGTGAGTAGAGCTAAATTGTTTCCACAAGTAGTGGCTCACTTGCTTAACGCCAATTTCGTGGGCTGCACCACCTAAGTTAAAGAACAAAAAGTGCGTACGCGCGCCTTTTCTCATCATTTGATAAGTTGCAACACCCGAGTCGAACCCGCCAGAAACCAAAGACAGCACATCTTCTTGAGTTGGTAATGGGAAGCCACCTAGACCAAAGTGCTGGTGACGAACGATATACGCTTTATTGTCTTTGACTTCGATTTTAACTGTCACATCAGGTTTTTTCAGTCTTACGCTGGCACCCTCTACATTTTGGTTTAAACCGCCACCAACATAACGCTCCACATCGCTTGAAGTAAACTCATGCTTACCTTGGCGCTTTACACGCACGCAAAACGTTTTGCCCTTGATCAATGGCTCAACCAAAGCAATCGTTTGTTGGTAGATATCATCAAGCGTATCGAACTGTGTTTCTTGCACCTCAATAAACTGCACAATACCTGGCGTGCGTTTAAGATGGTCGATCAGACCAAGACGGGTTTTCTCGTCACTTAACTCGCTCGTCACTGAGATATTGTCCCAGTTATTTTTAACTTTTACGTTTTCGTCAACGCGAACCAACAGCATTTTGATGTTTTTCTCTAATACTTTGGTAAAACGCTTACGGACAGATTTGCTCTTAATAGCAATTTCGGGATGTAATTTGACGATAAATTTAAGCATAAAAGTCACTCTACTACAGATCGATTATCGGTTGCGATGACGCACTGATTTGACCTAAGCGGACTTTATCGTGGCGCACACTGACCGAGGACAGTTCGGGCGCGCGAGTATATCAAACTCAGAGCCGATTAGGAAATAAACAAACCTTTTCCCTTTATGCTCTACAAAGCCTTTTGCCCGTGTTCGCCAAGGTAAAAGGCTCGCTTAATTATTTAAGGCTAAGCAATACTCGGTAAGCTCGCCTCTGCTAGTGCTTGATAATGCTGCTGAAGTTGTGCCATCTTTGGTGCGCTCATAGGCGTCGCGTAAGGTTTAAAAATCATCAGTACTTTAACAATGCCATTGTATATATCCTGCTGCTCAAGTACGCCCGTCATTCTTCTGGCTTTAACATAGGGAGTCCAAAAGCTAACGGTCATCTTCAACATATGGGCGAGCTCCTTTGCATCGTCATCATCTATGGTGATCACGCCCGTATCTCTTAGGCCAATTACTACAGCTTTTACTTGCTCGAGTAAGCGTGACTGAAAAGCAATGTAGTTTTTCTTCAATTCATCATCACGAGCCAAGATGTCTGTCAGGTTGTCGTAGAAAAAGTGATAACGCCACATCAGGTCGAACAAGGAGTCTAAATATTGAGTTAGCTGCTCAAGCGGTTCGTTATGCTGCTCCAGTGGCTTAAAGTGTGTATTTAAATGCTCACTATAAAGCGCGAATATTTGCCGAATGATGTCTTCTTTATTTTTAAAATGATAGTACAAATTGCCAGGGCTAATCCCCAAACTGGACGCTATATGGTTTGTCGTAATCGCGCGCTCTCCATGCAAATTAAATAACGCGATGCTGGTACGTATTATTTTTTCCTTGGTATTCATTACGATTCTCTATCTTTGTTGATAATGTGGTCGCGCTATTGCTAGGGTTGCTAGGTTATTTCGCGCTCCATATGAAAAAATAGCACTAATTTTAACTCTAGATAAGCTTAGATCCGACAAAGCTGACCAGTGTTTTTTCAAAAAAACCTTGTTACCATACAAAAAAATTCAACATAGTTACGCTTATGAAAGTCATCGCCCTCTACCCTGGCACATTTGATCCCCTTACTAATGGACATGAAGACTTAATCAAACGTGCAGCAAAAATGTTTGATACCGTGATCTTGGCAATTGCCCACAACCCAAATAAACAGCCTTGTTTCTCACTAGAGCAACGTGTTGCTTTGGCTGAAGAAATTTTAAAGTCACATAAAAATGTAAAGGTGATTGGGTTTTCAGGATTGTTAGTTGATTTAGCGAAAGAGCAAAAAGCCAACGTGCTGATCCGCGGCATTCGAGCTGTGTCTGATTTTGACTATGAGTTCCAGCTGGCCAATATGAATCGCCGTTTACATCCCGATTTGGAAAGCGTATTTTTAACGCCATCTGAAAAGAATTCATTTATCTCATCAACTTTAGTAAAAGAAGTTGCACTTCATAAAGGTAATGTCAGTGAATTTGTTCACCCACTGGTTGCCCAAGCTTTAGAGGAAAAACTACACGGATGAAAAAGTGCCTATTATCCCTAGCCGTATTGGTTGGTACTTATGCGCATGCATCACCTTGGATAGAGGTGTCGCAAAGTGAGCTTAAGCACAGCATAGATTTACTGGTTGCAGAAGGTGTGATAAATCGCCCAGTTAATCAGTATCCCCTGTTGTGGAGCGGTATTGTTAATGACCTTGCCGCTATTGATGACAGAAACCTCTCTGAAACCGCAAGTTTTGCATTGGCACATTTACGCCATGCGCTAAAACAAGCAAAAAGAGAAAGATATAGTAGCGTAAAAGCACATTTTAATGGTGCTGAAGAGCGCTCCACAGGCTTTGGTGATCGTCAAAATGAACGTTCAGGCCTGCGTACTTATGGCGTTATTACAGGTAGTGCTGTTAGCGCTAAAGTTGCAGTTAACTACGCAGATGAAAGCCAAGATGGAAAATACGTTAATCACCACGGCAGTCACCTTGCAGTGTTGTTTGGTAATTGGTCTCTCAGCGCTGAGCGACTGAGTTACTGGTGGGGACCGAGCAACGAAAATGCGCTGATGCTTTCAAACAACGCAGCCCCCATGAAGGCGATTCGTTTAAGTCGTGCCAATAACAACTATATTGGACCGAGCTTTTTCTCTTTCGTTGGTCCTTGGCAAGTAACAGCCATTATGGCAAAGCAACGCCCGAATATAGCCAATAAAAAGGATGGCGATTTTTGGGGGTTTAGAGCGGCCGCTTTTCCGATTCAAGGTTTAGAACTTGGCTTTAGTACAACATCCAGTGACTTTGTTTATCAACAACAAAATCTTGAAAGCGAAAAGCAAACGCAACGCCTCACCAGCGTTGACTTCAAATACTCCACTCGGATAGCTAATCAACCGCTCGCTTTATACGGTGAGTTTGCAGGTAATAATGACAGTGGTGCATTACCAAGCAATCCGATGTACACCCTAGGTATTGAAAGCTACTGGGGTGGTAAAGACTATCGTCTCAAGAGCTTTATTGAATATTCAGATACAAGCATTGATTGTAAAGACGAGCTAAAGCTCGCGCTTTGCCCAAGAGACAATACAGTGGATTCAGCGAACTACAGCGAGCGCGATCTCTGGCTTGGAGCAAGCTCGGGGTTGGACGCTAAAAACCTCACTTTCGCGTTAGATTACTTCAGCACAGGTGGCGTTGGTGCTTTTGCCAAACTGAAACGAGTTGAATTTGACACATTAGACGTTGAACGAAACCAGCTCGAGCTTGGTTACCAACAAGGTGTATTTGGCGCGCTTGCTAAAATTGGCGTAAAAGCATGGCAAGATAAGTCTCAGGAAGAAGACGAAAGCCACGCAGCACTCACGTTGAGCGTGGAATATCAATTTTAACGAGCGGCCATCGCCGCTCTATTATTATGGCGTATAATCCAAGGAAATCCTTAGGAATAAGCAAAACGACAATTAAAAACCAATCGGTTATATACATTCCGATAGTATATAACCTGCAAGCACAAAAAACAGAAAAACGAGCACAAAATACTGATAAGTAAGTAAAAATCACTGTTTAAACCGACTAAATTTTCAAGCTACCCTAGCTCTCACCTTACTTATAGCCCATTTAATACCTAACCAATCTTTATTGACTAATAGAGAAGTAACCATAATAAAGTCTATAGAAATCACTAAATATGAGTACAAATACCATAACAGCCAACGCGTTACATTTTCATAAATATATGTATCAATATACATGAAGAAGAACATAACTGTATTAATAGCCAAACCTACCATAGTATATAAAACGCCGACCTCAAGCTTTTCATCTTTAAAAAAGACATAACTGACAAGAAAAAGAGCTAATAAAGTAAAGAGATCAAACAAAGCGAATATGCCGTGAATAGCTGTGTTATAGCTATCAGAGACAACGATAAAATCACTTACAAAGTAGGAGGTAAATAACAGAGTAGAAGCAGAGAGTAGCTGTAAATTTTTCTGGACTTTTAGTATATAAAAAAATAGATGTAACAGTGAAGCCATCAAGAAGCCCCATATTACAAGGGCTCCTATACTCATACCAAAAAAGTCATAAATTAACATTAATCATTAGTACGGCTCTTTAGACCCAGGCGGAGTAATTACACTTCCACGTGCGCCAGATACCATCTCAAGTTTACTTCCAGATTGAATTACCTTATCAGAAAGCGACTTTGTTTGACCAGCTGTTTTAGCTTGATTTTTTCTCGCTAGGATTGTTTTTATCATGAAATTTCCCTCAAAATTTACATACGAAATCAGGTTCCCAAAAATGAACCACATAAAATTATCGGGATTAATCAAGCACAGGATATGCCAATATTTATTTAAAAAATTCAATCGGTTGAATTACATACAAAAAGAGCGCTTGTTAGCGCTCTTTTTGTTTTAAGAAAGCTTGATGTTAAGCCACAAATTTACACGGAATACTTAAGCTAGACGTTTGTTTTATAATGAAATCCATCGCAATTTCATCACAGTTATCCTTGCGCAAGCACAACTCACAGTCTTTCATCACTTTTTCAGGCAAGCTATCCTTGGTACAGTTGTTAAAACCTTGTTTCGTAAAGAAGCCCGGCACTCTAGTTAGCACAATAATACGATTGAGTGCCAATTTTTTGGCTTTCACCAGCAAATGCTCGACTAAAAGTTGCCCTTGTCCCTTTATTTCGCTCTCGGGATTTACACCCAAAGAGCGAATTTCAGCAAGCCCAGTGTCGTAAATATACAAAGATGCACACCCGGTCACTTTGCCATCGACCTCAGTCACCGCAAACTCATTGATACTATGGATCATGTCACTCTTCGCTCGCGGTAGGTTCTCACCTACTTTGGCCCAATATTGGATCAGTCCAGCAATGGCTTCAACATCGTCTAAATTGGCATCACGTACTAGAATTTTTTGCTTTTTTTTTGCTGTTTTAATGGCATTGGTTACTTGTGGCAATGAGGTGCCGCCTAATGCTTTACGAGCGGCAATACAAGCATCAATTTCGAGTACAGGGTAAACATCTTCTGCAATTACAGCGCTGACTTGCTGGAATTCTTCTAAACTCAGATCCTCGAGGTTTTGCCCCTTACTAATAGCCAACTGCACTAATTCACCGACGATGTGGTGGCCTTCCCGAAACGGAATTCCCTTAGCAACGAGATAATCCGCAAGCTCTGTCGCATTGGCGTGACCACCTTTTGCAGCCGCTAACGTTTTATCACTATTAACCTTAATTCCTTTAACACATGCTTCAGCCATATGAATACATGCAAGCCAAGTTGGCATGGCATCAAATAGGCCTTCTTTGTCTTCCTGCATGTCTTTGTTATAGGCCAAAGGCAAAGCTTTAAGCGTCATCATCATGCCGCTAAAGGCGCCAAAAACTCGGCCTGTTTTGCCGCGGATAAGCTCTAAGGCATCAGGATTTTTTTTCTGTGGCATCAAGGATGAGCCGGACGTCACGCTATCAGCCAGATCAATAAAGCCAGACTCACCAGAATTGTAAAAGATCAAATCTTCAGCAAAGCGAGATAAATGCATCATAGAAATAGACGCACAACTGAGTAGCTCAACCACAAAGTCACGATCAGAGACCGCATCTAAACTATTACGAGAGGCTTCTCTAAAGCCAAGATTGACAGCCAACGCTTCACGGTCGATAGGATAAGCAGTCCCCGCCAGTGCACCAGAGCCAAGTGGACACACATTTAACCTTTCAAGCGCATCATTTAAACGCGATTCATCACGCTCAATCATCTCAACGTAAGCCATACACCAATGACTAAAGAGTACTGGCTGAGCACGCTGTAAATGGGTATAGCCTGGCAAAATAGTACCAAGCTCCTGCTCTGCAAGTGTAACCAAAGCTTGCTTTAGTGAACCCAGTGCCACAAGCAGTTGTTGCGCCGTTTTCCGGCTCCACAGTCTAAAGTCTGTGGCTACTTGGTCGTTACGACTTCGACCTGTGTGCAGCTTTTTACCTAAATCACCCACTTTGTCGATAAGTTTAGCTTCAACATAAGAATGAATATCCTCATGTCCCGCGGTTGCTACACTACGCGGATCTGCAATCACTTCTTCTAAAAGCTGTTTCAGCGCTGAAATGATCTGCTGATGTTCGCTTTCAGTTAATACATCTACTTGCTTTAGCGCACCCGCCCAAGCGATAGAGCCAACAATATCTTGCTCTGCCAATTGATAATCAAATGGCAGAGAATCATTAAATTGCTTAAATGCCTCATCAGGACCTGATGAAAAACGGCCGCCCCATAATGCCATCTCGCTCTCCTACCTTAAGATTGCTTTTGCTTGTTTAACGCCGCTATCCGGCTAGATAGTGAGAATAGACGAATGAATCCCTCCGCATGAGATTGGTCATATACGTCATCTTCACCAAATGTGGCAAAATCTTCGCTGTATAAGCTATTGATTGATTGCTTTTGCACCGCATGTACATGGCCCTTATAAAGCTTAAGTACCACCTCGCCAGTTGCCTGCTGTGCGAAAGACTCTGCGGCAGCTAGAATTGAATCCTTCAGCGGAGTAAACCAGCGACCGTCATAAACTAACTGTGCAAACTCTTCACTAAGCGCGGTTTTCCATTTACGACAAGATTTGTCTAAGATCAGCTCATCAATCGCTTGTAATGCAGCCATCATCACAGTGCCACCTGGCGTTTCATAACAGCCACGAGATTTCATGCCGACTAGGCGGTTTTCCACGATATCGACACGACCAACACCGTGCTGCGCTGCAATCTCGTTTAACTTAACTAGACACTGATAAGGACTGTAACGCTCACCGTTAACACCTGTGATTTCACCCTTTTCGATTAATACAGATACATATTCAGGCTGATCCGGTGCGGCTTCTGGAGAATTAGTCATGGTCCAAACCTGATCGCTTGGCTCATTCCATGGATCTTCTAATTCTCCACCTTCGTGAGAAATATGCCAAGCATTGGCATCACGGCTATAAATTTTGGTGGCAGAGGCTGCACAAGGGATATTACGCTCGGCCAAATAGTCAAGCAGCGATTCACGACTTGATAGTGACCATTCACGCCATGGTGCGATCACTTTAAGATCAGGCGCAAGCGCTGAGAAGCAAGATTCAAAACGCACCTGATCATTTCCCTTGCCTGTACAACCATGAGAAAGTGCATCCGCGCCAACTTTACGAGCGATTTCAACTTGTGCTTTGGCGATAATAGGACGCGCCATTGAAGTGCCCAGTAAATATGTTCCTTCATAGATAGCGCCTGTTTTAAGGGTTGGATAAATGTAGTCGCTAACCATTTCTTCTTTTAAGTCGACGATATGGCACTCAGAGGCACCTGATGCGATTGCCTTTTCTTCAACCCCAACCAGTTCTTCTTCACCTTGACCTACATCGGCAACAAAGGCGACAACTTCGCAGCCATAGTTCTCTTTTAACCATGGTACAATCGCTGATGTATCTAATCCACCAGAGTAAGCCAGTACCACTTTTTTAATCTTGCTCATGTTCTTTAACCTCAAACGTAATCTTTGTTTAACAGCGATACCAGCAATGCGTTTTGGGCATGCATGCGGTTTTCAGCTTGTTGAATAATTTTTGACTTTGGCCCATCCATCACTTCGGAAGTAATTTCAAACTCACGATGTGCTGGCTGGCAGTGCAAAATGGTTTGTGCGCCACACGCTTCAACCAATTGTTGGTTGATTTGATATGGCATAAAGGTGTCTTTCACCTGCTCAATTGGCGTTTTATTCCCCATCGAAACCCAAGTATCAGCGTAGAGCACATTAGCGCCAGCCGCCGCCTCTACCCGATCGCTGACCAGAACCGAGGCACCATTTACCGCAGCAATTTGCTCAGCTTGCTTAACAATTTGTGCATCTGGAGAGTGGCCTTTAGGGCAAACCGCCACAAAATCAGTGCCTAGTGTAGCCGCAAGCAACATTAATGAATGTGTTACGTTGTTGCCTTCACCGAGATAAGCGATTTTGATCTGACTGACATCGTCATAGGTTTCAAATAAAGTGAGAAAATCAGCCAACGCTTGGCAAGGGTGATATAAATCACATAGACTATTCACAACAGGCACCGACGAAAACTCAGCGAGCGTTTCAAGCGTACTATGGTGATTTACGCGAGCCACAAGGCCATCGGCCCAAGTAGAAATATTAAGCGCAAAATCTTTGACAGATTCACGCGCCCCCATTGCGCCATTTTGCTGATCTAAATACACAGCATGGCCGCCTAATCTATGGATACCGATATCAAACGACAGCCTTGTTCTTAAGCTCGGCTTTTCAAATAGCGTGACTATCGACTTGCCAGCTAAGGCTTGGTTATATTCTTGCGGTTGATTTTTAATATTTTTTGCAAGCTTTAATAAGTTCAAAACTTTAGTTTGGTCTAATTCCAAACCAGTTAAAAAATGCTTAGTCATGGTGTTTTCCTACGGCAGAATTTGTGTACCTACGTGCTCACCATTGAGCAACGCAATTAAATTTTCTGGCTTTTGCCAGCTAGAGATGTACACCCCTCGTCGTAAGTGTTGGGCAGCGTGAAGACTGGTCTTAACTTTGACCTCCATCCCGCCCACAATGACCTTTTGCGCGATTAACGTTGAGATCTGTTCCGCGTTAAGTTGATTTAATGGCTGTTTATCGCCATCAAGTACCGCCTCAACATCAGTCATAAAAATAAGTTCTGCACCAAGTTTACTGGCGATAGCAGCCGCTGCTTCATCCGCATTCACGTTGTATAAATGGCCGTCAGCGCCAATACCAACTGAACTGACAACAGGCAATCTGTCAAACTCCAACACCGCTTCAAGCATACCGCCTTCGCTTGCTTCACAGCTACCTACGCGACCAAGCGCTTTAAGCTTTTGAGTTGTGCTAAACCCTGCATCATACAAACACAGTCCAACGGGCTTGAGCATGGCGGTAATGGCGTCCGCCATCAGTTGCTTGTTGGCACAGCCTGCAAGTGCACCAACAATATACGGCATTTGCTCTTGCGGACTGATCCGCAGTCCTTGATGTTTTGCAGTAGCAAAACCGGCATCACTCAACCACTTATCAACTAGCGCCCCACCACCATGAACAATCACAAACTGCTTGTGTGGTGCATCCTGTTGAATTTGCTTGATAGCTGAAAACAATGCTTGTGCTGCCCCCTCTTGATTCAACACCGCACCACCTAGTTTAATCACCCAAGTTTGCTTACTCATGCTACTACTCCTAAACCTTGATAATGCTCAAGTCCCGCCGCCAAGTTCATACACTGTAATGCTTGGCCTGCTGCCCCTTTAAGCAAGTTATCAATCGCGACAACCACGATCAGTTGATTGCCCTTTTGCTGCCAGCCAATATCAACAAAAGGCTGATTTTCAACGGCTTTAATTGATGGGAGTTGACTCCCCTTTAATCTGATCAACGGCTCATCGGCAAGCACCTGATAAGCAGCATCGACTTGATTTGGCGTGACATTTTCTTTCAGGGTGACGTAGATTGTTTCTAAGATACCACGTTTAAAGTTCCCTAAATGCGGTGTAAACAACACCGGGTGTTCAAGATATTTTTCTATTTCTGGACTATGTCTGTGCGTAAACAAACCGTATGGTGCAAGAGATACTTCGCAAAAGAGTGTGGCGACATTCGCTTTTCTACCCGCGCCAGTCACGCCAGAAACAGCATTGATGATAACTGGTTGCTCTGTTATCAAATCAGCTTGTTGTAATGGCTTGAGTGCATTGAGTGCCGCAGTCGGATAGCAGCCCGCGACCGCCACTAACTTTGCCGTTTTAATAGCATCGCCATACCATTCAGCTAACCCGTATTGCGCTTGCGCTAACCAGTCTTGATGTGGGTGAGAAAAACCGTAGTAAGTTTCGTAGTCTTCATTGCTAGATAAACGGTAACCTCCAGATAGGTCAAAAACCCGTTTGCCCATCTGTAAAAATACCGGTGCAAGTTCTACGCTAACTTTGTGATCCGTGCATAAACACACATAGTCCGATGATTGCTCTATCAACGAAAAAGCTTGCTCATTTAAGGGTTGCAGCTCAATATCTAGCAAGCCCGAATATTCTGGATATAAATCGCTGATGAATTTGTGTTTGTCTAAGCTTTGCTCAGATACAAAGCAATGCGCAAGTGTGAAGGCAGGATGCTTGGCAACCAGCTTAGCAAGCTCAGCGCCACTGTAGCCGCTCGCTCCGATTATAGATACTTTCAACATAGTGTTCTCAAGATTAAAAAAAGTTTGATTAGGATTGGTTCTGCTAATTGTTGAAGTCAAATCGTCGCATTGCTGCTCCAAAATATATTTATGCTAAAAAAGTGAATTGATATTCACTCTAAACATCTTTATATTTTTATGCAAGAACTTTGAATAAGTATTTTAGGAATTTTTATGAAATTGCCCGCTTTTATGGAAATGTATCAGCAACTGATCGCCGCGCCATCTATCAGTGCATTAGAAGAAAGTCTCAACATGAGTAATCAGAATGTGATCCAGCTACTCGCACAGTGGTGCGAAACGTTAGGGTTTACCGTCGAAGTAACAGAGCTTGAACATGCAAAAGGAAAATATAATCTAATTGCAAGACGAGGCAGTGGCGATGGTGGGTTAATGCTGGCTGGCCACACGGATACCGTTCCCTTCGACGATAGCCGCTGGCAATTCGATCCTTTTAAATTAAGCGCGCAAGATAATAAATTATATGGTCTTGGAAGCATTGATATGAAAGGTTTTTTTGCTTTCGTATTGAATGCAATCTCAGAGCTTGATGAATTACAGCAAAATGCTCCTATCATGATTTTAGCCACCGCCGATGAAGAAACCACCATGGCTGGTGCTCAGGAAATTGCGAAACATCCAAGCTTGAAACCGGCGCGCTGTATTATTGGTGAACCCACTGATATGGTGCCGGTATTTACCCACAAAGGGCATATGACGACCGCCATCCGTATCGTTGGTCGTTCAGGCCATAGCTCAGATCCAGAGCGCGGCTTAAATGCCATTGAAATCATGCACCAGGTGATTGCAAATTTATTAAAGTTAAGAGAAGAATTAAAGAATAAATATTCAACTCCACATTTTGCTATTCCTTACCCAACTTTAAACCTCGGACACATTCATGGCGGCGACAATGCCAACCGTATTTGTGGCTGTTGTGAACTACATATTGATATGCGTCCTTTGCCTGGCCTGAGTATCAAGGAACTACAAGCCATGCTTACGGCAGCGGTGGCCCCCATCAATACACATTATCCAAATAGTGTCTCGGTTATAGATATGCACGAGCCCATTCCGGCTTTTACCGGCTCAACGGATTCTGCTTTAGTGAAAATGGCTGAGCGCCTGTCAGGACAACAAGCAATTGCGGTAAACTATTGCACCGAAGCTCCATTTCTACAGCAGCTAGGCTGCGAAACTATCGTTATGGGACCAGGTTCAATTAATCAAGCACACCAACCCAACGAGTTTTTAGCAATGGAAAAAATCCAGCCAAGTCAGGATATAATTAAGCAGCTAATAAGAGAAAGTTGCTTTAGTTAATTATAACTAAAAAGGGCGCTCACTCGAGCGCCCTTTTTTCAGCTTTGCTTTAAAGGCTAGATTGGTGAGCCTGGCGGCATTTCAAGCGCCTTAAAGCTTTCAGGCCACTCTCCCGAATCTAAGTAGTGATTGATTTGCTGTGCGAGCATATGTTTAAACGCTTGATCAAAAGCAACATCGCTAAATACCGAGGACTGATTAAAGTCTTTCGCAACTTTTGCTAAATAAAACTTTAACTGCGCTTGCACTTCAGGTGCGACTTTATCGTTGTTACTCAGTTTTACAAGCTTGGTTGCACTTAGGTATTGCACTCGTTGCTGTAGCTTTTGAGCCATACCTTTGCTGCCTGATTGAGCAAATACCTGCTGATATAAAGCCTCTAAAAGTGCTTGAGTACCAAAATATTGAGTATCACGTGCATGCTGCTGTGCGAGACGATTTAATCGCTGTGGATTAAGCAGCAAGTCAAGGCTATGGAGTGCGGCAACTTCTGGTAATGCCATCGCATCTAGAGTTAGCCCTGTTCTCCCCTTGATACTTTCGCGAGTTTTATACTCACCGTAAGCCTTAGGAGGTATTAACGCCAAAATAGAGTCAGGAATAGTCAACGCCGCAGGTGAGAGCGTACTCAAAAGCGCATTGGCTGCATTTTGCTGTACCTCTTTAGCCACGACTTTCGCGCCTTTTATCACCTCGTCACCACGGACTTCATAGTCATAGTCCACGCCACCAATCAGTTTTACTGCGGCTTCAACTTGGTAACGGTGGAAAAGATAC
The DNA here is from genome assembly GCF_004103285.1 of Pseudoalteromonas sp. A757. Taxonomy (NCBI): domain Bacteria; kingdom Pseudomonadati; phylum Pseudomonadota; class Gammaproteobacteria; order Alteromonadales; family Pseudoalteromonadaceae; genus Pseudoalteromonas; species Pseudoalteromonas sp. A757. The sequence continues at coordinate 145,019 of NZ_QNQN01000071.1, read as the reverse complement.
AGTGGGACCAGCTTCTCCTCTAGCTGCGACAGAGCAACTCCTTTTTGAATACTGTGAATACCAAAGCTATTCAACGCCTGCTTGCGGACATCCAGCACACGCAGTAATTCGGCTGCGGGATCTGCCCCATTATCCCAAAGGTGCGCCGTTGGATGCGCTCCGCCCTGTGCTCTGGCGTCTGAATCAGAGATAAACTCAAGCCCTTGCGCCTTATTTTCAGCGAGAATAGCTGCAAGCTCAGTGGCTTCATCAACGTCACCGAAATCACTATAACCATATTTAATCACTTGCGTATCCCACGCGCCCATGCCTTTTGCGTAGCCCTTGGTAATATCAAGTTGGCCATTTTCAAATCCTACTAGTGGATGTGGATAGTCCATGACTGACGCGCGATCCTTTACCGACGCTGAGAAGTTGTGTGCAATGCCCAACGTGTGGCCAATTTCATGTGCACTCAACTGACGAATACGGTCTAGCGCCATAGCATGAAGTCGCTCAGTCACTTCATTACCCTCAACAAATGGCGCAGAAAGTGCTTCGGCAATAAGAATATCTTGACGGACACGCAGCGAGCCTAGCGTCACGTGACCTTTTAAAATTTCACCGGTACGCGGGTCTATCACCGACGCGCCGTATGACCACCCTCGAGTCGCGCGATGCACCCATTGGATCACGTTGTAGCGAATATCCATAGGATCGGCATTTTCAGGGAGTACTTTGACTTGAAACGCATTTTTATAGCCTGCTGCCTCAAATGCTTGGTCCCACCATTTGGCACCATCAAGTAATGCAGTTTTGACAGGCTCAGGTACACCAGGATCAAGATAGTAAATAATTGGCTCTACGGCCTCCGAGACTTGTGCAGTTGGGTCTTTTTTCTTTAAGCGGTGGCGAGGAATGTAACGCACAAACATTGACTGTCCAAGCGCTGCAGAGTAATCCTTATGCTCGATACTCCAATAACCCGATTGCGGATGAAACGCACGTGGCTGGTAGTTATCGTCAGGCAGCTCAATTAAAGAATGGTGCTGATGTACTGTTAGCGTATAAGGTTCCGCACTCACCTGGCGTACATATTCACCAGGCTTTGTGCCTTTGAATGTCAACACGGCTTCCAGTTCTGTGTTTTTAACAAATGCCTTTGAACGCGACATAAACACAGCGCTGCGGCTTGAGTCTAAGCTAAAACTACCTTGATTACGATTTGCCAACGTGCGAGACACGCCATGCACGTCGCTGAGTAGATAAGGCGTGTAGTCAATTAGCACACTGTCTTTATCTTCTGCAACCACACTGAACCCGTGTAGAATGCTTGAAGCAAAAGCCTCTTTAACGCTTTGCTTTTCTGCCATATTATTCGCACTTGCGCGATAATAAGTGTTTATAGCGCGCAGCATTACCTTATTACCAAAACGCTCAAATTGAACTAAGTGCGTACCGCCTAACTGGCCACGGTCTAAGCCGATATCATTCGAACCCACACCATAAGGTAAACTATGCTGTAACAAGAAAGGAGCGTCTAGTTTGTCGATATCTAAGTAAAGTTTGCCGCTCGAATCATCGCTATAGAAGGCATAAAAACCGGGATGATGATTAAAACTGGCAGTAAATTCATCAATAGACTTAATTGCTGCGTGTGCTTGGGTTATCATACACAGTAGCAAAGTGGTTACAGTTTGAGTAAAGCACGTTATTTTTCTCATGGCTGCTCTTTGTTATTTATGGTTTTGAGGCTTAACCCCAGTTGTATATGAAATCGTATACAATTTACAGCCTTTCAAGACGAATTACAGCGCAGTTTATGGCACCTCTCACACTATTTATTGCCATAAACACAAGGTGATCAGGATTTAAAAAATGCGTAGACTCCCTCCGGTGTTAATTGAAGATGGTTGTTCTCGTGAGTTGGTTTCTCTAATCCGAACCATTCTCGCGGCATGTAAAGAAATATCGTTCCGTGTTGGCCAAGGTGCACTTTCAGGTGTATTAGGTTCAACCTTAGATGAGAACATTCAAGGTGAAACGCAAAAGAAGCTCGATGTACTTTCAAACCAGCTATTGAAAGATATTTTGCTTGAATCTGGCTATGTCAAAGCTATCGCTTCTGAAGAAGAAGATTACACCGTCGCCGGCAATCCAAAAGCGAACTATATTGTCGCTTTCGATCCGTTAGATGGTTCATCCAATACCGACATTAATTCACTAGTTGGTACTATTTTCTCTATAATGGAAGCCCCTGAAGGTTCAGATCCTAGCGATCCTGCGATCTTTATGCAGCCGGGTCATAAACAAGTAGCAGCGGGCTATGTGTTATATGGCCCATCAACCATGTTAGCGCTATCAACAGGCAAGGGAACTCGCTTGTTTACGCTGGACAAAACACACGGTAGCTTCCTACTCACGCAAGACTTTGCTGCCATTCCTGAAGACACGAAAGAGTTTGCCATTAACGCTTCAAACCAACGCCATTGGACCCCAGCAATGCAAAACTACATTGCCGATCTACTTGAAGGTGAAACCGGGCCGCGTGGTAAAAACTTCAATATGCGCTGGATAGCAGCAATGGTTGGCGATGTTCACCGCGTATTATGTCGTGGCGGACTATTCACTTACCCAGAAGATCGTAAAGATCCAAACAAACCGTTTAAACTTCGCCTACTTTACGAAGCCAATCCAATGGCGATGCTTGTCGAGCAAGCAGGCGGTATTGCCCACACTGGTCGTGAACGCATTTTGGATATTCAACCTGAGGAAATACACCAACGCGTTGGTGTTATCTTAGGTTCAAAGCATGAAGTTGAAGCTTGCCTTGCTTATCATAAGTGAGCTATTTTGAAGCGGGGAGATAGCTCGCTTCGCAAATGAAAAAGGTGCCAATGGCACCTTTTTCACATTAAATAGTGGTATAACTCGTCTCAACGGGCACATCGGGATCAGCGCCCCATTCACTCCACGAGCCGTCATATACCGTCAACTGTTTATAACCTAGCTCGTCAGCCACCAGCGCTAAAATACAAGCTGTAACACCTGAGCCACAAGAGAATATCAGAGGCTTAGTTTTATCCTTTGATAAGTCGTTGTATAGCACTTCAAGCTCAGTGAGTGGTTTAAAACGGCCATCGGCATTTAACAAACTCGTGTATGGCAGGTTTTTACTTTTTGGCACATGACCGCTGCGCATATCTGCACGAGGTTCTTGCTCTTCACCAGTAAAGCGCTTTGCACCTCTAGCATCAAATAGATAACTCAGTTCAGCGTCAATATTACTAACCACAGCGGCTTTATCAACAAATGCTGTTTCATCATATGCAGCGACAAAGTTTCCCGCTTGTTGGGCTTGTGCGTATGCTTGACTCAAAGGATATTGTTTTTCACACCAAGCAGGTAATCCGCCATCCAGTACATAGACTTGTTTATGACCCATCATTTTGAGCATATACCAAGCTCTGGCAGCGCTAAACATACCCTTATCATCGTAAGCGATTAACACATCATTTTGGTTGATACCAAGCTGTCGCATTTCTGCTTGAAATTGAGCTGGACTGCAGCACATGTTGGGGGAGGTAGCATGGGGATTAGCCAACGCGCCACTAATATCAAAACGCAGCGCACCTTGGATGATTGCAGGAGCGTTGTAAGGGCCAGACTGACCCGGTTTCACAATGCCAGCATCCAATACTTTCACTTTGCCAAGATTTGCAAAGAGCCAATCCCTATCGACCACGTGCTTCATGCTATTATTTTCCTTCGGGTCTGCGCACGACCTCTATTATTTCCGTTGTTGAAATTGATGGGGTACGCTCTAAGTAAACCACATCACAGATATCGTTATACATATCAAACTTGTCTTTCCAATCATCACCCATCACCAGAACATTGGCATCAAAGTCTTTGATATACTGTGCTTTTAGCTCCAGAGATTCCTCCACAAACACCTCATCGACAAATTGCAATGAGCTAATGATCTTTAGACGATCTGCAATTGAGTATATTGGATTTCTACCTTTTTTCGCAAAGTTAAGCTCATCTGATGAAATCCCCACAATGAGATAATCACCCAGTGCTTTCGCTCGTTCTAAAATATTAACATGACCAACGTGGAATACATCAAAGGTTCCAAATGTGATAACTTTTTTCAACTTGGCTCTCTTTTTAAGCAGCACGGTTTGAGTTGTAACTCATTTTGGTATTTATTTGTCTCTAAAACCGTGACGAAATTTAAGATAATTTGGCTATTAGATTACAGGACTAAGCAATAAAATTCAGCTTTTTCTTTACTCAATCAGGTTGAGATCTTTAATACAAAATAACAACATAGAAACAGATTTTCCTACACGCTTTTGCTATCGAGACTACAATTTGATGACTTCACTTCGCATCGGTGCTAAGCGTGCCAAAACTTGATTTTGTACAGAGTGAGCAATCCCAACCTCATTCATTGCGTTGATCAAGAGATCAACCACCCGATTAAAGTCAGACTCACTAATAGCCATGCCAGTGTGGATCTGCACCATGCTATCACCTTCATAATCACAAGGGCCATCTAAGGTATCGCATAGGTGAGTGATAAACCCTTCACGAAAGTGCCTAACATTGGACTCTCTAAAATACGGTAAAATAACGTCATCATTGCCAATCTGTTTAATAAACGCATCTACTAGCTTTTCTGCGCCAACGCTTCCACCTATTTGCTCATACAGGGAGGTTTGTGGGGTTGAAGCACTACACGCCACGAGGAAAAGCAAGATTGCCGTTAGTGGAAGCCATTTCATTTAAAAGTACCCCGTAACAGATAGATACCAACCCGTTTGAGAAGGTTGCCCTGCGATTTTTCCAAGGTCTAGCCATGCCGCCGTAACACTCACTGACTTATTCGGGATCCAAGCGACAAATACATCTTTCCAATCTGATTCACCAAGCCCAAGGTTGTTGGATTTTTGGCGGTACTCTGCACCGACAGCCCAATGCCTAGATAAAAACACTGCACTGCTGGCTTCTAGTTGCCAAGGCGCACTATCGTTAGCTCCACCATAACCTAATATGCCAAGTTGATTAGCCCGAGAATGTCTCAGCGTAATATTCCAGAACCAGTTATAACCGCTTACAGCGCCCAAATGCAGTTTGCTTGCAGCTAAGTAATAATCCGTTCCTGAGTCATCTTCAGCGCCGAGCAAATTGGCAACCGTAGCATCATCCAAGGACTTATGCTGAATACCAAAGCTCAATTGTGGATATTTACTGTAGACAATATCGCCATATAGCCGCACCTTGGCACCGACAATATCTTGCTCAATATCAAGATTAAGCGCATCCACATCGAAGTTTTGCCGAGCGAAACTTAACTCTACGCGATCGAATAAGTTGGCTTGAACGCCACACACATCGAGCTGGTAGTCTTTCAGACTAGCTCGGCTGCAAAACCCGCTGGCCGACCATTCATCTTCCGAAGCATATCCAGCAAGCTGCGCCCACGGCACAATGCCACCACCGGCACTACCTTCGACCTGTGATACCCCAGGAGTCGCTAGTAACTTTCCTGTTGCGGCGTAAGTTGGCCCGCATAGTAATAAGCACAGGGCAAAAACATTAGCCCACTTCATTATATCTCCCCAGCCACAGGTCAAAGTCAGCGGCTTTCAGCGGCTTACTTAGATAGTAACCTTGTGCATAATCACACTGCATTGACTCAAGTAGCTCAAGCGATGCCTTGTCTTCAACGCCTTCCGCAACCACGCTAAAACCAAGTTGGTGACCAAGCGTGATGGTGGAGCGCACAATAAATTGGTCTTTTTCCGATTGGGCGAGCTTTAAAATAAATACCTTGTCGAGTTTCAGCTCATCAATAGGTAACATTTTTAATCGACCAAGGGAGGTTTGACCCACGCCATAATCATCAAGTGAGACCTGTACGCCAAGCTGTTTGAGCGCTTGGAGAACCGCAATGCCTTTTTCCTCATTCTCAATCATGTCTCGCTCAGTAAGCTCTATGGTGATCAACTCAGGTTTGACGTTATATGTGTCTAGTAGCGTCTTAAGATGAGACAAGAAGTTTTTATCTGCAATGTCTTGTGCCGATACATTAATAGCCGCCTTGATACGTTCACCTTGACGTACCCAGTTAGCAACTTGAGACACCACGGTTTTTACTACCCACTGAGTTAACTCAACAATCAAACCTGATTGCTCGGCAAGATCGATAAATAGTTCGGGCGACACCCATTCACCATTTTTACGTTGCCAACGAATAAGAGACTCAACCTTGTCAATACGATTGGTTTTCATATTTAGCTTTGGTTGGTAGGTCATAAAAAGCTGACCATCGTCGTTGGCGATAGCGTGTTTTAGTTCATCAATAATTTGCAGGCGCTCTAGATGGGCTTCATCTTCACCTGATTGATAGTAGTAAACATCATGGCCATCGTGCGCCGCAGTATCAACTGCGATCAAAGCCCGGCGAACGACATCCTCAGGAGTATGCGCTTGTTTGGGGTAATGCACCACGCCGATACTAAAGTGGAGCGAAATATCTAACCCCTGCACAGTATAAGGTTTACTCAAGCCTTGATTTAGCATTTCAGCACATTCAACAATACCGAGCACAGCACTTTGCGGATCGGCGCACGCACTCGCGGGGTGTGCAACTAAAAACTCATCGCCGCCAAGCCTAACATTCAATCCGCCTTCAGCAGTATTAATCTCCGCTATCCGGTTCGCTACGGCTTTAATACAATCATCTCCTACCCGAGGGCCGAGTTTGTCGTTGATATGGCGTAACCCCTTTATGTCTATGGCAATAAAATAATATTCAGCGCCGCCACTGAGCATGTAATGCAACTTATCCAAAGCCGCATTACGATTAAAAAACCCTGTTAAATGGTCATGACTAGCTTGAAAACGGATCTGCTCCTCACGCTCTTGAATGTCTTCACCCATATCATTAAAAGCATCAACAAGCTGGCAAATTTCTTGGGTCGGTCGAGCCTCTTCGAGTTTGGCGGAGTAATCTCCTCTTGCAAAGCATTTTGCCAACTCAGTAAGCTTACTAAGCGGTGCGGTAAGGTTTTTGGCAACAATACCACTGGTAATAAAACCAATAAGAATCGTACCGAGAGAGAGTAAAATAATGGTCAACACCATTTTATCGAATTCTTGATACTGAGTAGTTAAATCCGCGCTAAGTACCAAACTCACTGGGTTACTATCAAGAGAAGGTAAGTTCACCTCTGCACTTTCGTATACCGCATACTGACTAAACCAACGCGTTGTTTTTTGCGCCGCTAGGAAAGTAAATAAATCGCTACCAAGCGCAAGTGCAGGCAACGAGCTTGCTTTCAGGTTGTCAGCAACCCCAACAAAGCTTGTTTCCATTCCTGTAAGGTCTTTAAGCTCCGCAGCGACAGCTGTGCCTACTTCAAAGCCAATAATTGAGTATGCAATAGTTCTGGGCGCCCGAACAGGCAAAATAATCACTTGATACAACTGCTCACTAAGCACCACAAAAGCTGAGTGCTCAGTATGGCTTTGCAAAGCTTGCATCCAAGTTCTGGTGTCGCTAGGAAAGTCTAACCCTTCCCTATTAGCGGAGATCAGGTCACCTTTCACATCTAACAGCAGCATTAAGTCGGCATCAATACGGCGAGAGTGATTAAGCAAAACACTGCTGATAGTCTGTGCATCCCTCGTCGCCACCGCTTGTTTAAAGCCAAAATCAGAGGTGAGTACGGTGGCTGCAGTGACTAATAACTGCTCTCGCGATTTTAAATATTGCTGATAAACATTTTGCGCCACTTGAATTTTTCTTTGTACTTGCGCTTCATTGAATTTACTTGTGGACCACCAAAAACTTGCCAAGCTCATCCCTGCTGTTACTAAGATAAGCAAAATACAAAGACTGATTATTTTATTTTTAAAGCTATTATTCATTCATGTTGTCCAAAGCGCTCGCCAAAGGTATTACGCAGCGCTGGATAAGTTGTTTTTATAGTTACGGACATTGGCGCCATTGTGTTCACTATTTGAACGGTTTGCCGACTGTCTATGTCATTATCTTGATAAGGATGCCACACCGTTACTTGTTTTGTAGAGTTCGGCAAAGTCACCAATCCATTCGCATCAGATATCAATACGCGCTTGTCATCTGCAATATAAATATAGCCCACCATAGAGTCGTGAATGTTACAACCTAATACCACTACACCAGCGTTTTCAAACTTAAGCGGTTGATTTGGCGTGCCAGCGTATAGCTTTAGCTCAAAAGGTTTTACCGCAGAAAACGAATAAACGTGATGACGGATATCATCGCTATTGGGAAAATTAACCAATTGTCCTTTTTGGATGGTGAGGATGAAAGGAACAAATTGTTTATTGATTTGATCCATAACAGCCACATCGTTTGCTATAGCCTCGACAGGCTCGTTTATCAACTCAACAACTGCGTGCTGCAAGGGCTTGCCTTTGCCATCAAGCACAGTTAATTGCCCTGCATTTGCAAAGTTTAAATCTAAAAGAAATAAAAAACAAAAACTTAGTGGGAGCAGAACAGACGTTCGCATATCTGGCTCTATTTTTTGCAACAATTAGGTTAAGTAAAAGAGACCTTGCAATGAAAAGCAAGTGAATTGAGGAAATTGCCCTAATAAACGTGTTTATCAGAGCAATTGAAAAGGAATTAATCTATTAAACCGTACTGCTTATCAAGAATATCAATAACTTCTTGGCGAGGATCTGCAGGGATCGTTAGCTCACGACCAACGATTTTACTTGCGATCCCAACGTAAGTTTCGCTCACTGACATCATTACAGCTTCTGGCAATAGATAGTCGCGAGCAAGTGCTTCACGCTCAGGCATACGATCTTTATTCAGCAGTACATCGCTATCTGGTACGTTATTTATCAATAGCTGGCGGAAACCTTCTTTTGAGTTTTCAACGATCTTACCATCGCGATAAGCTGGGCCATCCCAAATACGTGACGAGTCAGGCGTACCCACTTCATCAATGTAAATTAGGCGCTCTTGGCCGTCTTTATCTTCAACGTAACCAAACTCAAATTTAGTATCTACAAAGATCTGATCAAGCTTCTCAAGCTCTTTACTGATCAGGGCAAAGCCCTCGGTTAGCAACTGCTCGTATTTATCCACATCTGCCGCAGATTTAAAGTTGAACGCCGCAAGATTATCTTCGATGTTTTTACGAGAGATGTTTACGTCATCCACTTCTGGTACGTCTGCTAAACCTTTGATGATCCCTTTGGTTGATGGTGTGATTAAGACATTATCTAGTTTTTGATTGGCCTCTAAACCTTCTGGTAATTGCAAGCCACAAAACTCCCTTACGCCCTTTGCGTAATCGCGCCACATACTGCCGGTAATATATTGACGCGCAATCGCTTCAACTCTTACCGTACTGGCTTTACGCACAATCCAAACATAAGGATGTGGAATATCAACAATGTGATTACCTGCAAGGCCAGCTTTATCAAAAAGTGAAAACCAATGTGAAGCAACGCTGTTAAGCGCAATGCCCTTACCCGGTACACCGTTAAGACCATTTTCACCTTGCCAAATACAATCAAATGCTGAAATACGGTCTGAAATGACCATAATTGCCAGCTCTGTACCAACCGGGACTTGATAGCCTTTTTCTTCAATTAAACGTGCACTGTCGGCGTCGGTTAACCAATAAACTGAACGTACTTTACCACTGTGAACCGCACCTTTAGTGCGAATTGGAAGATCGTCATTAACGTCTAAAACTTTGTAGCTACTCATTGTTACTCCAATGACAGGATGCGCCTTGCTAAAGGGCACAAAATAATGAGGGGGTTAGGGTCGCTATAATAGTCGAGCTGAACAAAAATCACAATTTAACTTACACGCTTGTTGTTGAGCTTAACTTGGTTTTGCTTTAGTCATTCTTGTTATACCATCACAATATTATTTACCAGCGTTGAGGCGTTATGCTTACGATATCTCAATTACAGTTTACATGGCCTAAGTCGAGCACTGCGGTGCTAACCATACCTAAGCTACATATCGCCCGAGGTGAACACGTGTTTTTACATGGTCCAAGCGGCAGCGGTAAATCGACTTTGCTTGGATTGATTGCCGGCACCTTGGATTGCCAGCAGGGAGTAATTGAAATTGCAGGTACAAACGCGAGCGCACTGAGCCGTGGCCAACGAGATAAGTTTAGAGCCGACCATATAGGTACTATTTTTCAGAACTTTAATTTGTTGCCCTATTTGTCGCCTATTGAAAACGTTACCCTTGGCTGCGAATTTTCCAAAAAGCGCAGGCAAAACATCTCCTCGCAGAATAAGTCGCTTGAGCAGGAAGCTAAACTTCTGCTTTCTGATCTTGGTATAGACGAGCACACTCAGCAGCGCAGTGTCGCGGAGTTAAGTATTGGCCAACAGCAGCGCGTAGCCGCCGCTCGCGCATTTATTGGCAGGCCCGAAATCATTATTGCCGATGAGCCAACCTCAGCCCTCGATGCCGACAGCCGTGATGGATTTATTAAATTACTCTTTAGCCAAGCCGCAGTTTACAGTGCATCTATTCTCTTTGTCAGTCACGACAAAAGCTTAGCGCCGTTATTTGATAGGCAAATAAGCTTACCTGATTTACAACAAGGAGCACCGCTATGCTAATCAAACTTGCGTGGAAAAGTACGCTAAACCGAAAAGCCAGCGTTGCCCTAACTCTAGTGACAATTGCAATTAGTGTCATGTTACTGCTGTCGGTTGAGCGTGTACGCCAAGACGCAAAATCTAGCTTTGCGAACACTATTTCTGGCACTGACTTAATTGTCGGTGCACGTACTGGTGATATTCAGCTTTTGCTTTCAAGCGTATTTAGAATTGGTCACGCCAATAATGCCATACAATGGCAAAGTTACGAGTATATCAAGGCGCAGCGCGGTGTTGCTTGGAGCATTCCCATTAGTTTAGGCGATAGTCACAAAGGCTTTGCTGTGCTGGGCACTGATACAAGTTACTTCAGTCATTATCAATACGCTAAAAAACAACACCTCACCTTTGCCGCTGGTCGACCATTTCACAATAGCCAAGAAGTGGTGCTTGGGGCTATGGTCGCAAAAAAGCTGGGTTATCAACTGGGACAAAAAATCGTCATTTCTCATGGCATGGGCAATACCAGTTTCCATCATCATGATGACAATCCGCTGGTTATTTCTGGCATTTTGGCAGCTACAGGAACGCCTGTAGATAAAACGCTACATGTGCCGTTAAGTGCCATTGAGAGCATGCATAGCTCAGGCCACAGCAAGCCATCTCGAATAGTTGCACGAAAACAAGATGCAACGCACCATGAGCATGAGCATGAGCATGAGCATGAGCATGAGCATGAGCATGAGCATGAGCATGAGCATGAGCATGAGCATGAGCATGACAGTAAAAACAATAATGCTCTAGTTCACAACCTCGACTCCAAACCCGGTGATTTAATTGGCTCGACAAAGCAAATCACTGCATTTTTACTTGGCTTTGATTCACCGCTCTATACCCTCCAAGTGCGCAGAAATATTAATCAGTATAAAGGCGAGCCTTTGCTGGCAATTATGCCAGGGGTGACATTAAGAGAATTATGGGAAATGCTAGATATTGTCGAAAAAATCTTGCTTCTCATTACCCTTGCAGTGGTGTTGATAAGCTTGCTCGGCATGTTAACCTCATTGCTCGCCACGTTGAACCAAAGGCGTCGAGAACTTGCTATCCTGCGCTCCGTTGGTGCGCGGCCTTGGCATATCTTTACGCTCCTCATCAGCGAAGCAATTTTTATCACCGTGTTAGGATGTATTTTCGGTGTTGCGCTTTTTTATGCCTTGCTCATTGCTGCCCAATCCGGCCTACAAAGTCAATTTGGCGTAGTCCTAAATATCTCGGCGCTCTCAACCTATGAACTCATGCTACTAAGCGTTATTATAGGTGCAGGTACTTTGATAGGCGCAATTCCTGCCGCCCGTGCTTATTTTTACTCGCTTGCCGACGGCATGCAAATTAAAACCTAAGAGGATCAAGATGCAGTTAACCGCACGAACTCACGTTTTTTACTTCATTGCATTCATCGCTGCGATGATATTCAGTGGTATCGCAAGCGCGGCACCTCCTAAGGAGATATTTTGGGAAGATCTAATTCCAAAAGGGCATGTCCAGATTAGCAATCAAGATGCGGCAAGCCATGATGGCGCCGAACAAAATTGGGTGCAGCCTGACTTAGATGCCCCAGTCGTCAAAGAACTAGACGGTCAACTGGTGAGTTTACCCGGCTTTGTCGTGCCACTTGAAGGTGACAGCGAAGTCATCACCGAATTCCTGTTGGTTCCCTACTTTGGTGCTTGTATTCACGTGCCGCCGCCACCACCGAACCAAATTGTTCATGTCAAAATCAAAGGCGGTGTTCCGATTGAGAGCCTGTATGATGCAATCACTGTCAGTGGTACGATTAAGGTTTCTACTTGGAAAGGCGACATCGCGCAAACAGGTTATATGATGGAAGCCAAAGGCGTCGCGCCATTTGAGTTGTAGTACTATTTTGTCTTGCTTATATCTATTGTCTTAATTAAGTGCTCTATTTTGAGGCGAGAAAATCTTGCCAATAACACTGCTATCGCCAAGGTACCCACATCGATGTAGGCGAGGCAAAAATTTCTTATTTAGTTGCTCTAAATAAGAAATTTTAACGCTGTCAGCGTCAGGTTTATTCTTTCAAATTGAGCAAGAATTTAGGCTAATTAGAATTATTTTTGCTGCACAAATAATTTGCCCCCGCACAAGTGCGGGGGCAAATGAGTATACAGCTTACTGAAGCACAGCGCTTAGTTCGTTGAAGGCAGCTCCATAATACCGTCAATCTCAATTTGTGCACCTTTTGGTAGTTCTTTTACACCAATAGCAGCACGAGCTGGGTATGGCTTTCTAAAATACTGAGCCATTATCTCATTTACCGTTGCGAAGTTGCCCAAATCAGTTAGGAAGATATTAACCTTAACCATATCTTGTAACTCGCCACCAGCCTCTTCACATACTGCGATAAGGTTTTTGAATACTTGGTGCGTTTGCTCTGCAAAATCTTCAGAAATAAATTCCATCGTCTCTGGTACCAATGGAATTTGGCCAGATAAGTAAACCGCAGTACCAACTTTTACCGCTTGGTTGTAAGTGCCAATTGCCGCTGGCGCTTTATCTGTTGAAATAATTGCTTTGTTCATTAATGTTCCTTTATTTTTTACGATACACGCGTTGCACGTCTGGCATTACTCGAATTCGGCGCATAATATCAGCGACATGAATTCGGTTTTTCACGGTAACACCTAAATCAATCACGTATAAATTACTTTCTTTTTCGTCCGTTGCGATTTCGACAATGTTAGCTTGAGTTGTCGCAACAACATTGGTTAATTTAGCCAGCGCCCCTTGGTGGTTAATAATTTCCACACGCAGCGCTGCTATGTATTCTTTCTCTGGGTTGTCTTCCCACTTCACGACGAAATACTTCGAACGCTCGTTGCGCCAACCTTTGATATTTTTACATTCTTGGCGGTGAACCATTAGGCCTTTACCTTGGCTCATATATGCTGTGATAGCGTCACCCGGCACAGGACGACAGCATTTAGCATAGGTTACTAACATGCCCTCTGTTCCGATTATCGCGGCTTTAGCACGTTTAGCAATATCTTCTACCGCATTATCATCTTGCAGTAAACGTTTCGCTATCAACACACTCATGATATTGCCACAGCCAATCTCAACCAACAGCTCCAACAAGGTATTGAGGTTATGTTCTTCAAGTACATTGTCGATTTGCTCTTGGGCAATATCATCTAGCTTATACTCACCCAGTGCCGAATCGAGCAAACGACGGCCCAGTTGGATCGCTTCTTCTTCTTGTTGGCTCTTGAGGTAATTGCGGATCCCAAGACGTGCCTTACCCGTTACCACAAAGTTCAGCCAAGTCGCGTTAGGGTGTGCACCTGAGCTGGTAATAACCTCGATAGTTTGGCCGGTATCCAGCGCTTTACTCAATGGATAAGGCTTGCGGTTTACACGAGCACCTACACAGGTATTACCCACATCGGTATGCACGGCATAGGCAAAATCTACCGCCGTTGCGCCCATCGGTAACTCGACAATGCGGCCATCTGGCGTAAAGACGTAAATTTCTTCTGGGAATAATTCGGTTTTAACGTTTTCCACAAATTCAAAAGACGAGCCTGCGCTTTGCTGCAGTTCAAGCAAGCTTTGCATCCACTGACGCGCACGCTGCTGCGCGGTATGGCCTGCATTATCTCCAGACTTTTTATACATCCAGTGCGCTGCTACCCCTTTATCCGCCATATGATCCATATCATGAGTGCGAATCTGGATTTCTACCGGAATACCGTGCGGACCTACCAACGACGTATGAAGGGACTGGTAACCATTGGTTTTCGGTACGGCAATATAGTCTTTAAAGCGAGTTTCAATTGGCTTATATAAATTATGCGCAACGCCTAGCACACGGTAACAAGTATCCAGGTTGTCGACATTGATCCTAAAAGCATAAATGTCCATTACCTCGTTAAACATCAACTCTTTATTCAGCATCTTGCGGTAAATGCTATATAAGTGCTTTTCACGGCCTTTTACAGAGCCTTGAATACCCGCTTCTTCCAGTCTAGATTCAATTTCAGACTGAATATTACTGATCACTTCTTTACGATTACCACGAGCTTTGGCGACTTCTGAACGTAATGCACGATAGCGCATCGGGTATAACGCCTGAAATCCGAGATCCTCTAACTCATTTTTAATATCATGAATACCAAGGCGGTTTGCAATTGGCGCATAGATCTCTAGTGTTTCGCGGGCAATTCGACGACGCTTGTCAGGACGCAAAGCGCCTAGCGTTCGCATATTGTGCGTTCTGTCTGCAAGTTTAATAAGAATGACACGAATATCCTGCGTCATCGCCATGATCATCTTACGATAGTTTTCGGCTTGGAACTCTTTTTTATCTTTGAAGCTCAGTTTATCGAGCTTTGACACCCCTTCCACCAGCTCAGCGACCGTATCGCCAAAGATCTCCGCTAAGTCGTTTTGGCTAAAGTCTGTGTCTTCAATAACATCGTGCATAAGCGCAGCCATGAGTGTTTCATGGTCAAGCTTCATGCTCGCAAGGATCTGGGTTACTTCTACTGGGTGAGTAATATAGGGCTCACCGCTAGAGCGCGTCTGTCCCTCGTGTGCCTCACGGGCCACGACATAGGCTTTTTGCACCAAATCGACGTCTTCTGGTGACAAATATTCTGAGATTTTCTTTTTGAGGCCTTCAAACAGATACATTCACACTCCAATGTTTCAGAGAAGCTATACTCGATGAGTATAAAACGGGTTACAAGCTAGTTACTTAAGAATATACGATGAAACACCAGCAATGCCAATGAACAATTTATGCTACTTGTTAGGAAGTTAAAGGCGTTACGCGTTGTGTAATTTGCTGGTGATTTATATCAATTTGCTTAATTTCGATTGCTATAAAACAATAATGCCAGCAAAAAAGCTGGCATTATTGAATCTAGACAGTAGTTGGATTAGCGATTGCCACCAACGATTGCAGCTACTGCAGCAAGCTCTGCTGCTTCTTGGTGTTGCTGCTCTTCACGGTCGATAATATCAAGCGAGTCAGTGGTTACAAAACCTTGCTCAATTTCACGTAGCGCGATTACGGTTGGCTTGTCGTTTTCAGCATCAACCATAGGATCTTTACCGCCTACAGAAATTTGGCGAGCGCGACGCGCTGCTACTAAAATCAAGTCAAAGCGGTTACCAATTTTATCTACTGCATCTTCTACAGTTACGCGAGCCATCGAAGCACTCCAAATTCAGTTCATTATGCAAAAGGCTAGTTTACTGTATGTCTAGCCTTTCGCCAAGTATTGATGGTTAAAAAGTAATTATTTTAGCAAGTCGGCGATAAGTGCTTGATGACGGATAGACTGTGCTTGTTGCTCAAGTCTTGCGGCAATCACAATATGCTCAAGTTCACCACGTGTTTGCTCAAAGTCATCATTGACTAGAATATAGTCAAACTCGTTATAGTGTGAGCTTTCTGATTTCGCTTCAGCCATGCGACCTGCAATTACTTCTTGAGAGTCTTGACCACGACCATTTAGGCGTTTTTCTAGCTCCGCAGTTGAAGGAGGTAAGATAAAGATGGTCTTTACTTCAGGCATCAACTCACGCACCTGACGCGCGCCCTGCCAATCGATATCTAAAAACACATCAATACCAGCGGCAAGTTGATCTTCTATCGCTTGTTTTGAAGTGCCGTAATAATTTTCGAATACTTGCGCCCACTCGAAAAAGTCACCTTTGTCGATCAATTGCTTAAACTCATCGACAGAAACAAAGTGATAATGCACACCATTTTCTTCACCCGGACGAGGGGCTCGTGTGGTATGAGACACCGACACTTTAATGTCGTCGTGCTTTTCCAGTAGCGCTTTAATTAAACTTGATTTACCCGCACCAGAAGGTGCAGAAAGGATAAACAGATTACCGCGTGTAGCTGATGTCATAGTCGTTCTCAACAATAAATACCGGCCGAGTAATATTGGTTTACTCAAGTCTGCCGCAGTGCTAAAAGCGGGCATTATACCGAGTAAAGTAATAAGAATACACTAGGGATCAAAACAAGGAAAAGTCGAGGAATAAATTCAGCGTTGTGAGTAACCCAGAAACCTATCACTGTGCTAAATTTATTCCTCTAAAACGGAGTGTTATTTCGCCGCGTGAAGCGGCTCCTACCAGAATATTAACCCAGTTGGAGCGAGCTCACCTGGCGATCTTTTAACTGCTCGCCGCATAAAGCACCTCCTACCAGAGTATTCACCCGTAGGAGCGAGTTCATCTCGCGATCTTTTAACAGCTCGCCGCGTGAAGCGGCTCCTACCAAAATATTAACCCAGTTGGAGCGAGTTCACCTGGCGAACTCTTAACCGCTCGCCGCATAAAGCATCTCCTGCCAAAATATTAACCCAGTTGGAGCAAGCTCATCTCGCGATCTCTTAACAGCTCGCCGCGTGAAGCGGCTCCTACCAAAATATTAACCCAATTGGAGCGAGCTCATCTCACGATCTCTTAACAGCTCGCCGCGTGAAGCGGCTCCTACCAGAATATTCACCCCGTAGGAGCGAGTTCATCTCGCGATCTTTTCACTGCTCGCCGTGTGAAGCGGCTCCTACCAAAATATCAACCCAGTTCGAGCGAGCTCATCTCGCGATCTTTTAACCGCTCGCCGCATAAAGCATCTCCTACCAGAGTATTCACCCGTAGGAGCGAGTTCATCTCGCGATCTTTTCACTGTTCGCCGCGTGAATCGGCTCCTACCAGAATATTCCCCCCGTAGGAGCGAGTTCACCTGGCGATCTTTTAACTGCTCGCCGCATAAAGCATCTCCTACCAGAGCATTCACCCGTAGGAGCGAGCTCACCTCGCGATCTGTTTAAAGCAAATCAGCTACGCTGCTGCGCACTTCTTCAGGCCATACCCCAACTTGTACCTGACCAATGTGCTGCTTTTGCAACAGCAACATCACTAAACGTGATTGGCCAATACCACCTCCTATGGTTTGTGGTAATTCGCCCGCTACTAATTGTTGGTGCCAATCTAAACTCAAGCGTGCTTCGTCATCGGTTAATTTAAGCTGTCTTGCAAGTGAGTCTGGGCAAACACGAATACCCATTGATGAGATTTCAAAAGCGTCTTCTAGCACAGGGTTCCAAACTAAAATATCACCGTTAAGCCCTTGATATTTATCGCACGTTGGCGTTGACCAGTCGTCATAATCCGGCGCGCGAACGTCATGGATCTTACCGTCACCAAGCTCCCCACCAATACCAATTAAAAATACCGCGCCATATTCTTGAGCAATCGCTTTTTCACGTTGCTTGGCTGTGAAATCTGGATACATAGTGCGTAATTCTTCGCTGTGCACAAACGTAATTTTCTCAGGGAGGAATGCCGCAATGCCAAACTCATCCTCAACCACTTTTTCCGTTGCTTTAATTGAGTGATAAAGGGTTTCAACTGTTTCTTTTAATTTTGCCAGCGAACGCTCAGTGTTTTCGCAAATCACCTTTTCCCAGTCCCACTGATCCACATAGACAGAATGGATTGGCGATAGCTTATCTTCGTCAGGGCGTAGCGCTTTCATGTGCGTATAGAGGCCTTCTCCTTTAGCAAAGCCATAATCGCCTAGTGTTTTACGCTTCCACTTAGCAAGTGAATGCACTACCTCAAACTGCGCATCCGGTAGCGTTTTCACTTTTACTTGTACCGCCTGCTCGTGGCCACTTAGGTTGTCTTGAATACCGTCGCCCAAACGCGCCAAAATAGGTGCTTGTACTTCAACTAAACCCAATTGCTCGGTTAGCTGTGCTGAAAATACTTGTTTTACTCGTGCTATCTGTTTTTGTGTCTCTTGATACTTGCTCAACATGGTTAGGTCCTCATTCCCGAATTTGTCGTTTTGTTGAGTTTATATTTAAAGAAATAGACACAAACATCAATAACCCTCAACAAAAACACCTTTACATAATTATTTTCATCAAAAATATGCTATAAATTTTATATAAACGATAATTGTTAATGGATATTTACATGGAAAATTATGAGATCGACAATCTGGATAGATCCATCCTTCACGCTTTAAAAGAAAATGCACGAACGCCCTACGCGGAATTAGCAAAAAGATTTGCTGTTAGCGCCGGTACCATCCATGTTCGGGTCGAAAAAATGAAGCAAGCGGGGATCATTGAGGGAACTCAAGTGAGCATTAATGCCAAACGACTTGGTTATGATGTCTGCTGCTTTATCGGAATAAACCTAAAACACGCCGGCGACTACCCAGGAGCCATTGCACGTTTAAAAGAATTTGAAGAAGTTGTCGAGGCCTACTACACCACGGGCAATTACAGCATTTTTATCAAAGTGATGGCGCGCTCCATCGACCACCTTCAAGATGTGCTTATTAATAAAGTGCAAACCATTGAGTCTATCCAGTCAACCGAAACACTAATCTCACTGCAAAACCCAATTCAGCGCACCGTTATGCCCTAGCTTCTTTTTTGTTATAATCGCGGGAATTTTTTGATTAGAGTAGTAAGTAGATGGCTGAGAATAGATTCCATCGTGTAAAAAGCGTATTAGATAGACGCCAAACCGACCTCACTGTGTGCCTAGATGAAGTACATAAGCACCATAATCTGTCAGCGATAGTACGTACCGCAGACGCGGTTGGCTGTCACCACGTACACGCAGTATGGCCACAAGATCAAAGACGGTTAACAAACAATACCTCAGGCGGAAGCAAAAATTGGGTTGAAACCCATATGCATGAGGATATCGACCAAGCTGTTGCGACAATTCGTGAACAAAACCCAGGTGTACAATTATTAGCAACCAACCTTAGCGATAGCGCCGTTGATTTTCGTGAAATTGATTACACCAAACCTACCGCAATTATTGTCGGGCAAGAGCGTTTAGGGATCTCAGAGCGCGCACTTGAGCATGCGGATCAGCACATCGTGATCCCAATGCAAGGTATGGTGCAATCACTCAATGTGTCTGTTGCTGCAGCGCTTATTTTATACGAAGCGCAGCGCCAAAGAGATGCAGCCGGACTGTACAAACGTACAGATATGATGGATCCTGTGGTAAAACATAAGTTACTATTTGAAGGATGTCATCCAATCATTGCAACCCGCTGTCGCGAAAAAGGGCTACCTTACCCGGCACTTGATGAGCATGGTGAAATTGTTGCAGACGACGCTTTTTGGGACATTCTTAAGTTTACGCAGAAGTAATAAATAACGCGGATCGCGCTAGAGGATTAGCATGTCGACACCAAATTTGGCCACTTATCCAATCACCGAATTAAAAGGCGTAGGCCCAAAAGCAGCCGAGCGTTTGGCCAAACTTGGCATTCAATCAGTGCAAGACATGTTATTTCACCTTCCGCTGCGCTATGAAGATCGTGCGCGCACCTATCCTATCTGTGAGCTGCAAGCGCATAGCCATGTCAGCATTGAAGCCGAAATTGAACGCAGCGAAATCACGCAAGGCAAACGCCGCATGTTGGTGTGTTATGTTAATGATGGGACGGGGCGGATCGCGCTGCGCTTTTTCAACTTTAATGCGGCACAAAAAAATGCCATGCAAGCGGGCAAAGTGATCCGCTGTTTTGGTGAGGTTCGCCGTGGTCACTATGGCTTTGAAATGGCACACCCAGAATACAGCATCAAAGAGACGCGCTCTGCACCGACCGATCCGAGTCTTGCGACGCTTACCCCAGTTTATCCTACCACCGAAGGATTAAAGCAACTGAGCATTCGGGCAATTGCCGATCAAGCCGTTGAGTTACTGCGAAAATATGATGTACCAGACTATTTACCAGCTCAGTATCGGCCATCACAGCAAAGCTTAAAAGAAGCGCTGTTGTTACTGCACCGTCCACCACAGGAAGTGGATTTAGCGCAATTAGAGCTCGGGCAACACCCCGCGCAAGCACGCTTAGCGTTTGAAGAGTTATTGGCGCAAAACCTCAGCTTGCTTAAGCTCAGGCAAAAAGGCCAAGCGGTAAAAGCGGTTGCACTAGCGCCCACCAATCCACTTGAAGCCCAGTTTTTGTCGGCCTTGCCATTTGCCCCCACCAATGCCCAAAGCCGAGTAGTGGCAGAGATCAAAGGCGATTTACAACACCCCTACCCTATGATGCGGTTGGTGCAAGGGGATGTCGGCTCAGGAAAAACCCTTGTGGCAGCACTCAGCGCGTTAACGGCTATCGCACAGGGTTACCAAGTAGCACTGATGGCACCCACAGAGATCCTTTCCGAGCAACACGGCATCAACTTCCTTAATTGGTTTGAACCTATGGGTATAGAAACCGTATGGCTGGGTGGTAAAACCAAAGGCAAGGAACGCACTCATGCGCTGGAGCGAATTGCTTCAGGGCAAGCACAGATGGTGGTCGGCACCCATGCGTTATTCCAAGAGCAAGTACAGTTTTCTAATCTTGCGCTTATCATCATTGACGAGCAACATCGTTTTGGTGTGCATCAGCGCTTAGCGCTGAGAGAAAAGGGAAAGTTTGGCGATTGCTATCCACATCAGCTGGTGATGACTGCCACCCCAATCCCAAGAACTTTGGCGATGACCGCCTACGCCGACCTTGAAACCTCAATTATTGATGAGCTACCACCGGGCAGAACACCAATCACAACCGTCGCCGTGCCAGACACCAGACGCAATGAAGTGATCAAAAAAGTACAAAAGGCCTGTGTTGACGACAAACGTCAAGTGTACTGGGTATGCACCCTGATAGATGAATCGGAGGCGTTACAATGCCAAGCCGCAGAAGACACCGCCAAAGCACTTGCCGAAGCCTTGCCAGAGCTTAATATCGCGCTGGTGCATGGCCGTATGAAAGCCCAAGAAAAGCAGGCCATTATGGACGAATTTAAACAGGGTCATACTCATGTGCTGGTTGCCACTACCGTAATTGAAGTAGGTGTGGATGTACCCAACGCTAGCCTTATTATCATTGAAAACCCTGAACGCTTGGGTCTGGCACAACTGCATCAGTTGCGCGGCCGTGTTGGTCGCGGACAAATCGCATCACATTGTTTACTGCTTTACCATGCGCCACTTTCGGTCACTGCGCAAAAGCGTTTAGGGGTGCTTAGAGAAAGTAACGACGGATTTGTCATCGCTGAGCGCGACCTTGAGATCCGCGGTCCGGGTGAAGTGCTAGGCACAAAACAAACTGGATTGGCAGAGCTAAAAATTGCCGATCTTAGCCGTGATAAACATTTATTACCGCAAGTGAGAAGCCTGGCTTTTACCGTGCTTAAAAACCACAGCGATATTATTGACCCTATCATCTGGCGCTGGATGGGCGATAAGAGTGAGCTGGCCATGGCGTAAGCTTTAAGCTTTAGATGGTATAAAGATCGCGAGGTAAACTCGCTCCTACACGGGTAATTTGCTCCCATAGGCGAACACTATGGTAGGAGCCACTTTATGTGGCGAGCAGTGAAAAGATCGCGAGCTAAACTCGCTCCCACAAGCCCACAACTCTCTCATACAAAATAACCCATCGCGCTACGCTTGCTTCTTTTATCAAAGCTTGGCTACCATCTCTCTACATCAACTAAAAAAACTCAAAAATGAATCACTTACTACATGCTGCATGCACCTCATTTGCTGCTTGCGTAGCGTCAATCGCCTCTGCAAAAGCAATTTACCCAGATGTACCAGAGCAGATTAATCCATCTGCCAAATACGTTTTTTACTCTCATGGCTATATCGTTGAAGGTGATAATGAAACGCCTATTCATAAGCGCTGGGGTAAATATGACTTTCCAGCCATCAAACAAGCTTTAAGTGATGATGCCTATACGCTAATTGCTGAGCACCGACCTAAAGGCGTCGCACCAGAAACATACACAAAAACCCTAGTTAGCAAGGTCCGCAAATTACTGGACGTGGGCGTCAGCGCCAGCAACATTACGCTCGTGGGGTTTTCTCGCGGTGGTGCATTAACGATAATGGCAAGTGATGCATTAAAAAATGATGCTATTCACTACGTGATACTTGCGGGCTGCGCTGGGCTTATCAAAAGTAAAACCGAAATTCAGCTCTACGGCAAGGTGTTGTCCGTTTACGAAACCTCAGATCAAGTAGGTTCTTGCGATTTTGTGAAAGCACGCTCAGCAAACCTCAAAAGCTTTACGGAGCTTTCGATTTCAACCGGTAAGGAGCACGGCGCTTTCTATGTCCCAAGAGAGGAGTGGTTGAAGCCCGTTAAAAGCTGGATTTTAAACCACTAAATCATTAGCACGTCGCTATACCAATAACGCGCCGTGCTGAACCTTCCTTCAGAATCTACCTACACTCCAAATTCCTTTTTTGAAAACAAAACTCTGTTTACTTATTGCACTTTTGAAAATGCTCTCTATAATTGAACCTTATTCGAATGATATTCGAATAAGGTTCAACCTCTAAGGAGAAACGATGGCACCGGCACCTAAATATGATAAAGAAACCCAGCAACGCATGATTTTAAACGCTGCAGAACAATGCATTAATGAGTCTTCAGTCACTGACTTTACAATGGCAAAGGTCTCTTTGCTTGCAGGATTGTCTATGGGCTCAATCTATAAATTTGTGCAGACTAAAGAAGATCTAGTAATGGCGCTGGCCTATGAATCTTTTACCCATACATCCAGTGTTTTTAAGCAAGTGTTGTCCTTACCACTTAGCACGCCAGAACGCATGCTCGCAGTGTGTCTTATCTCGCCACAAAAGCTTAAACGCTTCTCTTTTGATTATGAATTACAGTCCTACTCCACCAATGAGGCGGTTATCAAAAGAGCTTCTGAGTTTTGGACCAATAAAATTATCGATTCATGTGACGGTTGTGAAAGCGTGTTTAAACAAGCACTCATTGATGGTATTGAAGCGGGTGAGTTACAAGCTACACCAGATCTACACGACATGGTAGAAGAAATCATCATCACCGGTTGGGCGCTTACCGTAGGATATGAGCAAGTAATGCGCTTACAACAAACTAAGCAAATTGTAGAGGGCACAGCGTCGCTACTCGCACCACTTGAACTAAACGATCCAGTTATTCGCAGTACCGTGCGATTGCTTAACAGTTATCCATGGCAACAGCCTATCACACAAGACTCACTGGTACGCATAGAGAAAGAATTGCAAACGCTCAAACTTCGTTAACTTAAGGAAACTTCAATGAATATTAAACGCTGGCTTATGGCCGTTGTCATTATTCTCATCGTTATTACCAGTCTTGGCTTTGTTAAGTTTACACAAATCCAAGCGGCAATCGCCTTTGGGGAATCTTTTCCGGAACCTTCGGCTTCAGTCAAAAGCACGTATGTATCAACTACTGAATATATTAAATCGGTTAAGGTTGTAGGCCAGCTTCACGCCAAACGCACCGTCACCATTAGTAACGAGTATCCCGGCCTTATCACTTACGTCGGCTTTAAGCCCGGCGAGCAAGTGGAGGAGAATCAGGTATTACTGCGCCTAGACAGCAGCATTGATGAGGCAAATCTACTAGCAGCTAAAGCTCGAGTAAAACTCGCTAAATCCACTTATCAACGAGTTGCCAAATTACTTGAACAAAAGCGGATCAGCCCTGATGAGGTAGACAAAGCCGAAGCCGAGGTGGCAATTAATCAGGCTGAAGTAAAACGATTAACCACGTTAATCGAGAAAAAAACCATTCGTGCCCCTTATCCGGGTCAAACAGGGTTAGAGCAATATCAAGTCGGTCAATTGCTGGATGCCAATAGCGAAATCACGTTCTTGGTTGGGTTAGACGACAGTATTTGGGTAGATTTCAAAATTCCACAAACCTTACCACAACCTAGTATAGGCGAAGATGTTAGCGTGGCAATTTCTAATGCCAATGGCCAATTACCCGCTCGCGTATCTGCCAAAATGCCAATGGTCGATGTCGCATCGCGTCAACAAAGTTATCGTGCAGAGCTACAAAACAGCAATGGCACACTCAGCCACAATAAAATGGTGTTAGTCAATGTACCAATGGAGGTCGTGAGTGCCGCGATAGTGCCAACCAATGCAATTACGCGCAATCACTTTGGCGAGTTTGTTTATGTACTTGAAAAGGACGAGAGCCAAAACTGGCGAGCAAAGCCAGTAAAAATCACTTTAGGCGATAAGGTCAACGACCAGCAACTTGTACTATCTGGCCTTAGCGGTGGTGAATTTATTGCTGCTGAAGGCGCATTCAAGCTACAAGAAAACTTACTGGTTTATACCGATCAGGTTGCCGCTGTTGATGGCAACAACGGAGGTCAGTAATGAGTGCATTACACGAAAATAAGCCGTCTATCATGGATATTTTTGTTAACCGGCCGGTACTGGCAATAGTGGTGTCATTGCTTATTGTACTAGCGGGTTTTAATGCCGCCCGAGATATATCAGTGCAGCAATATCCAAAAATAGAAAGTGCCTCACTGGTGATCAACACTGTCTATACAGGCGCTGCCGCAGACGTCGTAAAAGGCTATGTTACCGAGCCAATCGAGCGAGTGGCCTCTACCGTTCCGGGTGTCGACTATGTAGACTCGATAACTACCTCGGGACTTAGCAAAGTCACCGCTTGGCTTGAACTTAATCACAGTACCACCGACGCCTTGGCTGAGCTAACCACCCGCTTAAACCAGATTAAGTTTGAGTTACCCAGCGGAGCGGAAGATCCAGCCATTCAAATCGTGCGTGCCGACAGCCCGTATGCGGTATTCTATCTCGATGTAGAATCTCAAGGTCTGCCACGTAATAACGTGAGCGATTATTTGATCCGAAATGTTGTCCCTTCTATGTCTGATATTCCCGGTGTACAAAAAGTGACACTGGAAGGTGGCCGCGATCCAGCAATGCGAATTTGGCTCGATACCGAAAAACTCGCTATCTATGGCGTAAGTGCTAGCGATGTATTTGCTGCACTACAAGCAAACAACACCATTGCCACCTTAGGTTACAGTGAAAATAACAGACAACGCATCGACCTGATGGCCAATACCTCGTTAAAAACGGTAGCCGATTTTAACAACCTAGTGGTAAAAGAAATCGATGGCACGCAACTCAAGCTTGGTAACATCGCCACGATAGAACTCGGTGAAGCCGAAGGCATGGTAACCGCACGCCTTGATGACCACGAAACGGTATTCTTAGCGGTGTGGGCATTACCAGGTGCTAATGAAATTGATATTGGTGACGCGCTGTATAAAAAGATTGATGAGATTAATACCATCTTACCCGACGGTATGTATCTAAGAATTGGCTACGATGGCACGCTTTATATGCGTGATTCCATAAAAGAAATCTTCACCACGCTTGGGGAAACCGTCCTACTCGTGGGGATTGTTGTACTCGCTATGATGGGCTCGTTTAGAACCGCTATGGTGCCGCTGGTTACCATTCCTATCTCGATTTTAGGCGCAATCGCGGTGATCTCAGCAATGGGCTTTTCACTCAACCTACTGACTATTTTAGCTATCGTGCTTTCTGTTGGGTTAGTGGTGGATGACGCCATCGTAGTAGTTGAAAACGTTGCGCGCCATATGCGCGAAGGCAAACCCAGATTACAAGCGGCGCTTATCAGTTCACGTCAATTACTCGTCCCAATAATTGCCATGACGTTGACCCTTGCAGCGGTCTACGCGCCAATCGGATTTTTAACAGGTTTAACGGGGTTCTTATTCAGAGAGTTCGCGTTCACCCTAGCCATTGCGGTGTTAATTTCTGGATTGGTTGCTATAACCTTGTCGCCCATTATGAGTGCTTACGTTAACCCCGAAGGCGGTAAAGAAGGTAAATTAACGCAAAAGGTCAATGGCTATTTTGATCGATTACAAGCGTTTTATTTTCGTGCACTCGATACCTTGTTTAAGTGGCGTCCACAGGTCTTTTTTGTCGCTATCATGTTCTCTTTGTTGTCGGTGCCGTTTTACCTGTTATCACAAAAAGAGCTAGCCCCTATCGAAGATCAAAGCAGTATCCAAGTCGTAGTGGAAGCACCACCAGAGTCTTCTCAAGCTTATACTTCAGCGAAAATGAATGACACTGCCGAGGTCATGAACGCCACTGAAGGCGCTGAGTTTACTTGGCAGATTATTACGGCGGCAGCAGGCTTTGGTGGTGTAGAGCTTGCACCATTTGATGAGCGAGAAAATTCAGTACACGACTTACTATACGACCTATACGGCCGGTTAGGCAGCGTCACTGGACTAAGTTTATTCCCTATTTTACCTGCATCGCTTCCTACCGCAGGGCAGTTTGACGTTGAAGTGGTATTCCGTGCCAGTGACGACCCAACCGCGATGAAGCAGTACGCCGATGAGATTATTCAACGCGCCACCGCCAGTGGCAGCTTTATGTTCGTCAATACCGACCTAAAAATCGACCTGCCGCAAGCCGAGCTTGAAATCGACCGAGAGCTGGTTGCAGACTTAGGTCTCAGTTTGTCGTCGGTAAACGAGCAACTTAGTATTTATATGTCTAATAATTTTGCCAACTACTTCAACAAAGAAGGTAAAGCCTACCGCGTCATTCCCATTGTGGGCGATGGCGAAAGGTACAATCCTGAGAACATTCTTAATATGCAAGTAAGAACCGATGCTGGCGATCTTATTCCAATTTCAGCGTTTGCTACCTTACGTACTTTTACAAGCCCTAGAGTGCTTGGCTCATTCAATCAGCAAAACTCGTTTAGAATCTTGGCAGGCACACTGCCACACATAACCAAAGAGCAAGCGCTCACACAGGTAGAAGAAATTGCAGCAGACGTCTTACCTAGTCACTACTCCATTGACTACGCAGGTGAATCAAGACAGCTAAGAAAAGAAGGCAACACCATGGTTGGCGTACTTTTGTTTGCCATGATAGTGGTGTTTTTCTTACTGACTATCCAGTTCAACAGCTTTAGAGATCCGCTCGTGGTACTACTCGGCTGCGCACCGCTGGCACTCGCTGGTGCATTGATGCTGCCGTTTTTATCACTTACAACAGTCAATATTTACAGCCAAATCGGCCTAATTACGCTCATCGGTTTAATAGCCAAAAATGGCATCTTGATTGTTGAATTTGCGAACCATTTACAGCTTGAAGGTAAATCGAAATTTGAGGCGGTAAAAGGGGCTGCGGCCACACGTCTAAGACCTATACTGATGACCACAGGTGCAACCGTGCTTGGTCACTTTCCGTTGGTATTGGTAACCGGTGCAGGCGCAGAAGCGCGCAACAGCATAGGTATTATCTTAGTCGCAGGCATGCTCATCGGTACTTTCTTCACTTTGATTGTCTTACCGCTACTTTATGAAAAGTTAGCCAGCGATCACCGTGGTGAAGCAGAAACTATTGAAACCTACCCAGAAGCGCAATTGGCAGGCAAAGTCAGTATGACGTGATAACTTGCTAATAACCAAAAGGACACTAAGTGCCATGCTTAGTGTCCTTTTTAATTGGTAAAACCTTTCTTTTGATAAACCGGAATTTATAGCACTATAAGTCTGGAGCAGATAAGTCGAAGCAACATTATTTTCGGCTTCTTCCCTTGATAAATTATCTAATTTATATAAATTAGCTAAATCATATCCAAAAGAAGAATCGCCTTATGAATGAGCAAGCAATCTTCGATCATATCAAACAAGCATTAATTGAAGCGCCACGCAACCAGTACACCACTGAACTACACCTGCAAATGATCAAATACGCAGACGATTTAAAAAGCATGACAGCCAAAGAATTTTGCGAAGGCGTTGGCTTAAAACCTAGCTTTGGTACTGAATTTTCGAAAATGCGTAATCTAACCCACCGTTTAAAAGCCGCTGGCTTGAACACCGACTTGCTCTAACAGCGCTCTATCACAAGGTTTTTAGGAACACACATGGCAATTAAAAAGACAGAACTTTATTCATCATTATGGGCAAGCTGTGACGAACTGCGTGGCGGTATGGATGCCAGCCAGTATAAAGACTACGTGCTAACGATGCTTTTTATGAAGTACGTCAGCGACAAATACAAAGGCGACCCATACGGGATGATTGTTGTACCTGAAGGTGCAAGCTATGACGATATGATAGCCGCCAAAAACGACAAAGAAATTGGCGATAAAATTAATAAAATTATTTCAGCCCTTGCCGAAGAAAATGACCTAAAAGGCGTGATAGACGTTGCCGACTTCAACGATGAAGACAAGCTCGGAAAAGGCAAAGAAATGGTTGATCGCCTAACTAAGTTAGTCGGTATTTTCCAAGGCTTAGATTTATCTTCAAACCGTGCTGGCGGTGATGACCTATTAGGTGACGCTTACGAATATCTAATGCGTCATTTCGCTACTGAATCAGGTAAATCAAAAGGTCAATTCTATACACCATCCGAAGTATCACAAATTCTGGCAAAAGTTGTTGGCATAACAGAAGACACGCCACAAGATGCTACCGTGTATGACCCAACTTGTGGTTCAGGCTCACTATTATTAAAAGCCAGTGATGAGGCCCCGCGAGGCTTATCGATATTCGGGCAAGAGATGGATGTAACTACATCAGCTCTATCTAAAATGAATATGATTTTACATGGCCATGTATCCGATATACGCACAATTGCACAAGGCAATACGCTTTCATCACCAGCATTTAAAAATGGAGCCGCGCTAAAAACCTTTGACTTTGCAGTTGCCAACCCGCCTTTTTCAAATAAAAACTGGACCAGCGGTTTAAACCCTGAAGCAGATATTTATGATCGTTTTACTTGGGGCATTCCGCCTGAGAAAAACGGTGACTACACCTTCTTACTACACATTATCAAAAGCTTAAAAAGCACAGGTAAAGGTGCAGTGATCTTACCGCACGGTGTGTTATTCCGTGGTAATGCCGAAGCTACGATCCGTGAAAACCTTATCAAACAAGGTTACATCAAAGGCATTATTGGTTTACCTGCTAACTTGTTCTACGGTACAGGTATTCCTGCGTGTATTATTGTGATTGATAAAGAACATGCACAAAAAGCCATTATTGAGTCAAGTGGTAGCTTTACCGAAGATGATGCAGAGTTACCAACTATATCAGGCCGCCCAATCTTTATGATTGATGCCAGCAAAGGCTTTATTAAAGATGGCAATAAAAACCGCCTACGCAGCCAAGATATCCATAAAATTGTTGATGTCTTTAACAAAGGCTTGGAGCTTGAGCGTTACAGCCGTTTAGTGGAAATTGATGAAATTGCCGCTAACGATTACAACCTTAATATCCCACGTTATATCGACTCCTCTGAACCAGAAGACCTACACGACTTAAGTGCGCATCTGCAAGGTGGTATTCCAAACCGTGATATTGATGCCCTTGAACATTACTGGCGGGTATTCCCTAGCATTCGTGCCACATTGTTCAAGCCAGAACCCAACCCAAAAAGAAACGGCTATAGCCACGCACTGGTAGAAGCCGGCCAAGTAAAAAGCACCATTTTGGCGCATCAAGAATTTAAAGACTTTGCCGCTCGTAGCCTATTGCCATTTAAACAGTGGATATCAGAAGCAAAACTTAAAGAAATCAAGGTTGGCGATAACCCGAAGAACTTTATCTTTACCATTTCAGAAAACTTACTGAACAGCTATGCCAATAGCGACCTATTAAGCAAATACGACATTTATCAAATCCTTATGGATTACTGGGCAGATACCATGCAGGATGATGTGTATGTATTGGTACAGGATGATTGGCAAGCGGGTAATACGCTTCGTGAGTTAGTGGCTAAAAAAGGTGAAAAACTCAAAGAGACACCTGATTTAATCATCAATAAGAAAAAGTACAAGGCAGAAATTATTCCACCTAGCTTAATCATTGCTCAATATTTCGCTGACGAACAAGCAAAATTGGATGCCCTGCAAGCGAAGCAAGACAAAGCCACCCAAACACTTGAAAACTATTTGGAAGAAGGCACTTCTGGAACAGGGAATGAAGATGGCTTATTGGTTGAAGCCCTAAATGATAAAGACAAAATCACCAAAGCCAGCGTTGCTGCCAGAGCTAAGCTCGCAACCGATGCTGAGGAAGTGAAAGCACTAAAGCAAGCAACCAAGCTGTTTAATGCTGAAGCGGCTGCAAAAAAAGCGGTAAAAGAAGCGCAAGAAGCTTTGGATTTAGCCGTATTTAAGCAATATCCAAAACTAACCATTGATGAAATCAAAACCCTGATTGTCGATGACAAATGGCTAGCCACATTACAAGCCAATATCGTTGCCGAAATTGAGCGCGTAACCCAACAAATGGCAAACCGTGTTAAGCAACTGGAAGAGCGTTATAGCACCCCATTACCAACTCTCACTCAATCGGTTGATGACCTTAGCGATAAAGTCGCAGGCCACTTAAAAGCAATGGGATTGGAGTGGTCACTATGAGTGCATTAGAGCAAGTGATTCCAGAAGGATATAAACAGACGGAAGTTGGAGTTATCCCCAGCGAATGGGAAGTTAATAAAGTTTCTAAAGCCTTTGAAATTTGTAATACATTGAGATTTCCGCTGAGTGCTAAAGTACGAGAGTCGATGGCTGGAGAATACCCATATTATGGCCCCACTAGAATTCAAGATTATATCAATGAGTATCGTATTGATGGTGAATATGCACTAATTGGAGAGGATGGTGACCACTTTCTAAAATTTGAAACTGTACCTCAAACACAGTTGGCTAAAGGTAAGTTTAATGTAAATAATCATGCTCATGTGATTAAGGGAAAAGTTGCGACGGCTGAGTGGTTTTATTTGTTTTTTAAACATCGTGAAATAACAAGTCATTTATCTAGACAAGGTGCTGGCCGTTATAAATTAAACAAAGCAACTCTCGAACAATTACCTTGTGCAATACCTCCAAAACAAGAACAAACCGCCATTGCCAATGCTTTGTCCGATGTTGATGCGCTATTAACGGCATTGGAAAAACTGATCGCGAAAAAACAAGCAATTAAAACCGCCAGCATGCAGCAACTGCTGACAGGCAAAACCCGCTTACCCCAGTTTGCTACTTACAACGAAGGTGAAATGCAAGGCCAGCCCAAAGGCACAAAACCCAGTGAACTAGGCGAAATCCCTGAGGATTGGGAAACTAGAACTTTGAAGGAAATGGCTACTTCAAATGGCCTCGTTAGAGGGCCGTTTGGTGGCGCGTTAAAAAAAGAACATTTTTCTAAAAGTGGTTACAAAGTTTACGAGCAACGAAATGCTATATACGCTAACGCTACTATGGGCAACTACTTTATCAATCAAAGAAAGTTTGAAGAGTTGAAGCGATTCGCAGTAAACAGTGGGGATTTCATTGTGAGTTGCTCAGGAACAATAGGAAAAATATTCAAAGTGCCCGATGACTGCCCGGAGGGAGTAATAAATCAGGCACTCTTGAAGATAACTCTAAATGAAACGATAGATCCTGACTATTTTGGTCACTATTTTAAATGGGATACATTCCAAGAGAAAATTATAGATGGTACACAGGGTGGTGCTATGAAGAATTTAGTTGGAATGTCTGAGTTCAAAGAGTCTTTGATGCCAGTTCCCATTTGTAAAAGAGAACAAATCGCTATCGCCACTATCCTCTCGGATATGGATAACGAAATCCAAACCCTTGAACAACGCTTGGCAAAAACCCGCCAAATCAAACAAGGCATGATGCAAGAGCTACTCACAGGCCGCACAAGACTACCCTATTAAAGAAAAGGAATTAATTATGATTAGAGATAGAAACTTAATATACCACTTAACTGCTTTAGAAAACTTAGAATCAATTCTTCAGCATGAATTACAACCAAGGTGTGAACTCAATAATGATGAATTTGACGATGTTGCTGATGGTGAAATTCTAAATTCAAGGGCTAACCACAACTTAGATCGTTATGTACCATTTCACTTTTTCGCCAAAAACCCCTTCGATTATGGTGTTCAACGTAATCACTCAGATAAAGATTTTGTATTAATTTCTGTTCAGAGAGCTACGGCTAGGGCAAATGGGTGGCGAATTGTTCCTACACACCCTTTAGCTGAAGAGGGTTATCAAATTTTAGATTATGATGCTGGATTTTCAGCTATTGATTGGGAATTGATGGAAGAAAGAAATTATGATGATAGAGCGTGCAAAGTAGCTTGTATGGCGGAGTGTTTGTCGCCTACTAGTGTAAACCCTAACTTAATATTCTGTATTTATGTTAAAAATGCGCGAGTTAAAGCCCTTGTAGATAGGCTGGTTAATGCACATAGAGTAAATTGTCATGTAGACATTAATTCTGCAATGTTTGTTGGTGAGTAAATTGTATAACTACAGTCAAACCCTTAACCCACAAAAAGCGTTGATTTGGCGCATAGTGCATCGTAACAATATACCGTGGATCTTAGATAACGGTTTGTATTGTGGTAATAGTCAGGTGCAGTCACCTAATTGGGAGGCTATAGGTAGTTCGGAGTTAATACAAAAGCGAGCAACTCATCCAGTCCCTATTTCTCCTTTTGGTTCGTTAAATGACTACGTGCCTTTTTACTTTACTCCTTTCTCACCTATGTTGCTCAATATAAAGTCAGGGCGAGGCGTTATTCAGCGGGCTAACGAAGACATTGTTATTTTGGTATCATCGTTACATAAAGTTGAACAATTAAACTTGGATTTTGTCTATACGGACATGCATGCCTATTACCTATGGGCTAACTTTTATTCTGATTTAAAGCACTTAGGAGCTGTAGATTGGCCTATTTTACAGGCAAGAGATTTTGCTAGAGATCAGAATGATCCCGCCAAGTTTGAGCGATATCAGGCAGAGGCATTAATCAAACGGCATTGCCCTATCAATGCTTTATTAGGCGTAGTTTGTTACAACGCGCAAGTTGAACAACAATTAAAACAACATATTCAACAGCGCAATATGAATTTGGATGTCATTGTGCGTCCTGGATGGTACTTTTAATGATCACATATACACAAGGTAATTTACTCGAAGCTAACGCAGATGCTCTAGTCAATACAGTTAATACTGTAGGGGTTATGGGTAAAGGCATTGCGTTAATGTTTAAAGAACGCTTTCCTAAAAACATGGCTGAATATGCAGCTGCCTGCAAGGCTAAGCGAGTAAACACCGGTCAAATGTTTGTTACTGAAACAGGCGAATTAATGGGACCTAGGTGGATCGTAAACTTCCCTACCAAGCAACACTGGCGTGCAAAATCTAAAATGGAATGGATTCAAGATGGATTAGTCGATCTTCGCCACTTTATAGAAAACAATAATGTTGGTTCTATAGCAATTCCTCCACTTGGCGCAGGACAAGGTGGCTTGTCTTGGCCTGACGTAAAACTAGAAATTGAAAAAGCATTATCCGATATTGAAAATACAAATATCATTGTATTTGAGCCTACTAGCAGATATCAAAATGTGGCTAAAAAGTCTGGCGTCAAGAAACTAACACCAGCGAGAGCTTTAGTTGCCGAATTAGTAAGACGTTATTGGATATTAGGCATGGAGTGCAGTTTGCTGGAAATTCAAAAGCTAGCTTGGTTTTTGCAAAGAACCATTGAAAGATCAGGCTTGAAAAATGAGTTAAAGCTTAATTTCGAAGCAAATTATTATGGGCCCTATGCCAATAACTTAGAGCACTTGTTAAATGCTTTAGATGGTAGTTATTTGAAATCAGATAAACGTATTCCTGATTGTGATCCTTTAGATGTCATCTGGTTCAATGAAAACGAGAGACAAAAAGTTTCGACCTACTTAAGCACCGAGGCGAAAGAGTATTTACCTGCATTAGAAGAAGCAACTCAAGTAATTAATGGCTTCGAATCTCCTTTTGGCTTAGAGCTTTTGTCTACAGTGGATTGGCTTATTACTAAGCAAGGATGTGATAAAACGGTTGAGTCAATAAAAGAAGGCATAGCCAACTGGCCTACTGGAGACAAATGGGCACTGCGCAAGTTAACCTTATTTGGCGATAGAGAAATTCAATTTGCTTTGACTAATTTGGAAAACCTACATTAGCTGAATCGATCCAATAAAAACGAAATAAAGGAATAATATGAGTAATGTCGGTCAATTAGAGCGTAAAACTCAAAACCGCGTAGTTAAGTTTTTTAAAGAACAACTTGATTACGACTATCTAGGTAATTGGGAATACCGTGAAGGTAATAGCAATATTGAAAGAGAGCTGCTTACTACGTGGTTAGAAAACCGAGGATATTCTGATGTCCTCATCACCCGAGCTTTACGAGTGCTTGACCTTAAAGCCGCATGCGGCGGGGCAAGAAAACTCTATGATGCCAATAGAACGGTTTACCGACTTTTACGTTATGGCATCAAGGTAAAAGAAGGTGCTGGTCAAAAAAATCAAACGGTTTGGCTGATTGACTGGGAAAATCCTGAAAATAATGACTTTGCCATTGCCGAAGAAGTCACCGTAAAAGGCGAATTAAAGAAACGCCCAGATATCGTTGTTTACGTAAACGGCATCGCGCTTGGCGTAATTGAATTAAAACGTTCTTCAGTCTCAGTCAGTGAAGGCATTCGCCAAAACTTAGACAATCAAAAAAAAGCCTTTATCCGCAATTTTTTTACCACCATGCAACTTGTGATGGCAGGGAACGATACCCAAGGCATTCGCTACGGCACAATAGAGACATCCGAAAAGTATTATCTTGAATGGAAAGAAAGCAGCGGCAAAGAAAACCCAAACCCACTGCCTTCAAGTAAAGTTAAAGCAGAAAATTTACTCGATACCCATATCGCGCAATTGTGTGATAAAACACGTTTTCTGCAACTCATTCATGACTTTATTGTGTTTGATGCTGGTGTCAAGAAGACCTGCCGACACAATCAATTTTTTGGTATTCAAGCCGCTCAAAAATACGTTAAAAAGCACGATGATGGCATTATCTGGCACACACAAGGCTCAGGCAAAAGCTTAACCATGGTTTGGCTTGCTAAGTGGATACGCGAAAATGTGACAGACTCGCGGGTACTTATCGTAACTGACAGAACCGAGTTAGACGAACAAATAGAAAAAGTGTTCTCAGGTGTTGATGAAGATATTTATCGAACAGTAAGTGGCGGTGATTTAGTTGCGACGCTCAATGAACCCAACCCCTGGCTATTTTGCTCCCTCGTTCATAAATTTGGCCGAAATGGTGAGGCACTTAGTGAAAAAGAAAGTGAAGAAGCCAAGACCCAAGCGACAACAGACTACATTGAAGCCCTAACTAAAAACTTACCAAGTGATTTTGTCGCAAAAGGCAACTTGTTTGTGTTTGTCGATGAGTGCCACCGAACACAGTCAGGTAAGTTGCACGAGGCCATGAAAACTATTTTGCCCAAAGCCATGTTTATTGGTTTTACGGGTACGCCACTGATGAAAAAAGACAAGAAAAAGTCTTTAGAAGTGTTTGGCCCCTATATTCACACTTATAAATTTGATGAAGCCGTAAGTGATGGCGTAGTGCTCGACCTTCGTTATGAAGCAAGAGATATTGATCAGCACTTAACTTCAAAGAAAAAGGTGGATCAATGGTTTGAAGCTAAAACCAAGGGCCTTTCGAATCTTGCTAAAATGCAGCTCAAACAAAAATGGGGCACAATGCAGAAGGTGCTCTCGAGTAAATCTCGCTTAGAACAAATTGTTAGCGACATGCTGATGGATATGGAGGTAAAGCCAGCATTGATGTCAGGCAGGGGTAACGCCATGTTGGTATGTGCCAGCGTTCATCAAGCTTGTGTGGTTTATGACTTGTTTAGTAAAACTGACCTTGCCGGAAAATGCGCGGTAGTAACCAGTTATCAGCCTGCTGCAGGCGCTATAAAAGGTGAAGAATCTGGTGAAGGCTTAACAGAAAAGCTATTTAAATATGACACCTATCGCAAGATGTTAGCGGATTACTTTGAGCAAAGTGAAGACGAAGCCGCGAAGCGTGTCGAAGAATTTGAAAAAGCCGTTAAGAAGCGATTTATTGAAGAGCCGGGACAAATGCGCCTACTCATTGTGGTCGATAAACTATTAACTGGTTTTGATGCCCCTTCTGCCACTTACCTTTATATCGATAAAAAAATGGCTGATCACAACCTCTTCCAAGCTATATGCCGAGTAAACCGTCTAGATGGTGAAGACAAAGACTACGGTTATATCATAGATTACAAAGACTTATTCCGCTCTCTTGATAAAGCCATTAAAGATTATACAGCAGAAGCGTTTGATGGATATGACGCTGATGATGTGAAAGGGCTTTTGAAAGACCGCTTACAAGAGTCTCGTGCTGATTTAGATAATGCGCTGGAAGCGGTAAGAGCACTATGTGAACCAGTG
This sequence comes from Pseudoalteromonas sp. A757, assembly GCF_004103285.1. NCBI lineage: Bacteria > Pseudomonadati > Pseudomonadota > Gammaproteobacteria > Alteromonadales > Pseudoalteromonadaceae > Pseudoalteromonas > Pseudoalteromonas sp. A757. The sequence continues at coordinate 108,090 of NZ_QNQN01000071.1, read as the reverse complement.
AAAGCGCCTAGAAATACCATAGATTTCATTCACTATTTTTGTGGTGAGTCTGGTGTTGCACCAAAAGACGAGAATGAGCGCACCGAAAAAGAAGCGCTGCGTTTAACCTTATATCAATCTGTTGCCAAGCTGCTCCGCGCATACACCAACCTTGCCAATGAAATGGAGCAAGCTGGCTACACCTTCGTGCAAGCAGAAAATATTAAGAAAGAAGTCGCATACTTTGAAAAAGTGCGAGATGAAGTAAAGCTTGCCAGTGGCGACTTACTAGAAATGAAGCGGTTTGAGCCAGCCATGCGCCACTTGTTAGATATGTATATTCGAGCGGATGACAGTGAAGTGCTTATGGATTTTGAGGAGTTGGGTTTAATTGATCTAGTAGTGAACAACAATGGTAAAGGACTAGAGTCTTTACCTGAAAGCTTGCGTGACAATGAAGATGCAATGGCTGAAGCCATTGAGAATAACGTAAGAAAGACCATCGTTGATGAAAACCCAGTAAACCCTAAATATTTTGACAGCATGGCAATTTTGCTAGATGAAATCATTAAGCAGCGAAGAGAACAAGCGATAAGCTATCAGGAGTACCTAGAGCAAATAAAAGTACTTGCCAAGAAAGTCGTTAACCCAACTGAAAATAGCGCACAGAATTACCCAGAATCTGTCAATACGCCAGCCAAACAGGCAATTTATGACAACTTAGGGAATGACGAAGTGCTCACAACTAAAATTGATACTGCGGTTCGTTACACTAAAAAAGCCGATTGGCTTGGTGATAAATTTAAAGAGCGCGAGATTGCCAATGCTGTACGACAAGAAGCGGCGGGTTATGATGTAAATATTGTTGATGTGATGGAGCTCATAAAAGCTCAAAAGGAATATCACTAGTGCGTCATACCAAAAGTAATGTAGAACGTGTTGAAGTAATTCGCATCGGTGACATTGATGTTGAGCTAAATCGCAGAGCGATTAAAAACATCCACCTAAGCGTGCTACCACCCAATGGCAAAGTGAGGCTGTCTATTCCCAATGAAACAAGTGAGCAGAAGATAAGACTGGCTATTGTTAATAAGCTTGCGTGGATTAAAAAGCAGCAAGCTGACTTTGCAGACCAAGAACGCCAATCAATTCGTGAAATGGTTAATGGCGAATGCCACTACCTTTGGGGTAAGAAATATCGCTTAAAGCTAATTGAGGCCAACGGTAGATACAGTGTTACTGCAAAAGGCAACGGTAATTTAGTGTTAGCTGTTGCAGAAAATACGTCAACCGACAACAAACTCAAACTGCTTAACCGTTTCTATAGAGATGAAATTCAGCGCTCACTTGAAAAACTATTACCTCAATGGGAAAAAAAACTAGGTGTAAACGCTGGTTCTCTCAACGTAAAAAAGATGAAAACCAAATGGGGAAGCTGCAATATTCAAGCTAAGCGTATATGGCTGAACCTCGAACTTGCTAAGAAGCCGCCAGAGTGCATGGAGTTTATCCTTGCCCACGAGCTAGTTCATTTACTAGAGCGTCACCACAACGAAAGATTCCGTTCCCTCATGGACAAACACATGCCTGATTGGCGTGAACGCAGAGACTTACTTAATAGCTTGCCTCTAGCTTATGAGGATTGGAACTATTAATGAAATTTAACACGAGACAAACTAATCAACACTTTCACATTATATTAGATTGTCTCTTTTACTATACAGAATACATCTAACAAGCCTGTCCGCATGCCCAGCCGGAGCTCCACGCGTATTGGAAGTTATAGCCCCCGAGCCATCCAGTGACATCGGTTACTTCGCCGATAAAATACAGGCCTTTTTGTTTTTTTGCTTCGAAAGTTTTTGAGCTTAATTCGTCGGTATCTACACCACCTAACGTAACCTCTGCGGTGCGATAACCCTCTGTGCCATTTGGTTTTATTTTCCAGCTGGTGAGAGTTTCAGTGAGCTTTTCAATCTCTGTGTGGCTGAGTTGGTTGGCGTTTTTATCCGAGATGCTGCCGTCGCTGATTAGGGCTTCAATAAAGCGCTTTGGTAGGATGCTCGAAAGCAAGTTCTTCAGGCTCTTTTGCCCTTGTTCACTGCGCCAGTCATGAAGTTGTGCTTGCACATCTAAGTCAGGTAGTAAATTGATGCTAACAAACTCTCCTGCTTTCCAAAATGAGCTGATCTGCAAAATTGCAGGGCCAGATAAGCCTCTGTGGGTAAAGAGAATATTTTCTCTAAATTGGATACCGCTTTCACTAGTCACTAGGCTATCTACGCTAATACCAGACAAACCATCAAAGCGTGCTTTGTCGTGATCATGAAGTGTAAATGGTACAAGCGCTGCCGTGGTTGGTAACACCGTTAAACCGAATTGCTCCGCTATTTTGTAGCCGATTGGCGTGGCGCCAAGTTTTGGCATGGTTAGGCCACCAGCGGCGATCACCACTGACTCGCAGTTAAAGGTTTGAGTTGTGGTTTTGACTAAGTAGCGACCATCAGCTTGATGTTCAACCGCAAGGACTTCTTGGCGTAAGTGAAGTGACACGCCCGCCCAGTCACATTCGGTAAGAAGAATGTCGACAATATCTTGCGCGCTATTGTCACAAAACAATTGTCCAAGCGTTTTATGGTGATAAGCAAGGCCATGGCGGTCTACCAATTCAATAAAGTCATGTTGGGTATAGCGACTCAAGCACGACTTTATAAAGTGTGGATTTTTACATAGATAGTTAGCAGGTGAAGCATTTTCGTTGGTAAAATTACAGCGACCACCGCCACTGATCAAAATTTTACGACCAGGCTTTTTTCCCATATCAACCACTGCAACTTGTCGCCCTCGGTATCCAGCCTGTGCAGCACACATCAATCCTGCAGCACCTGCGCCGATAACGACTACCTCTATTTGTTGCATAAACTCACTCAACTTTTTATCTAAGATTTCTACACCTACCGTTTTGCCAACAGTTTAGCTTTAAACGGCAAAATCGCGACCAAGCGAAAATTATACCTAGATTCTTTATCTAATCACAGCTAGGAATATCGATAGCCACTCGCATACCTTTTAAACACTTGTAAACATTATGTCAGCGCTATCATCTATCAAACCGTCAAAAACAGGAAAATACAACTAGAACAACTAAAAAAACCAAACCTTTAATATTAATAAATTCTTCGCTCTATTGGCTACAAATGCTTCACAAAGTTAAAAACACTATTTTGTTTACAGTCATTTACAATGTAACTGAAATTTATTCACTCTCTCACAAAAATGAAAAATATCGATTAAAAACAATACAGTAAGAATTTTTTATAGCCATTTATCCGTCCACATATAACTAAAAAATTAGTGCAAATAACAAAACAGCGCTTTCTTTTTTTTAACTAGGAGTTTACTTTCACTAACCATCAGCTTTTTATTAACAGCTGAACAACAAGTTAGAAACTAGGGAAACATTATGACAATCAATAAAAACTTTAAGCGCGCTGCACTAAGCGTCGCAGTGAGCGCATTATTCACTGCAACAGCAGTTACAGCCGCACCTGCACAATCAATCGGCCAAGATGCAGCACTTGCAGCAACAGCACAAAAACTATCATCACAAAGCACACTTGGTACACAGTTCATCATCAAGTACAAAGATGCTAGTTCGCAAATGATGAGCCTTTCATCTGCGGATCTTGCCCCTGCAAAAATGCAACAACGTGCAGAAAGCTTTGTACAAGGCTTTAAGAGCAGTAAAGCGAGTGCTCGCGCTCAATATGTTCGCCCAATGGCGTTAAGTAACCACCACGTTATGCGTGCTGACAAAAAGCTATCAGCAAAAGAAGCACAAGCATTCATGAACGAAGTGATGGCTTCTGGTAATGTTGAATACATCGAAATTGACCAAATGCTAAAGCCATTCGCAACGCCTAACGATCCTCGTTATAACGATCAATGGCATTACTTTGAAGCTGCAGCTGGTATTAATGCTCCTGCTGCGTGGGATAAAGCAACAGGTCAAGGTGTGGTAGTTGCGGTACTAGATACAGGTTATCGCCCACATTTAGACTTAGATGCCAACATTCTGCCTGGCTATGACATGATCTCTAATACCTTTGTTGCTAACGATGGTGGCGCACGTGACAACGATGCTCGTGACCCTGGTGATGCAGTCACTCGTGGTGAATGTGGAACTGACTCTTCAGGTCAACCGGTACCACGCGCGGATCAAGACTCAAGCTGGCATGGTACACACGTAGCGGGAACCGTTGCTGCTGTCACAAATAATGGTGAAGGTGTTGCTGGTGTTGCTTACGACGCTAAGGTAGTGCCTGTACGTGTTCTTGGTAAATGTGGTGGTTTAACATCTGACATCGCTGACGGCATCATATGGGCATCTGGCGGCTCGGTATCTGGTGTACCTGCAAATGCTAACCCTGCTGATGTTATCAACATGAGTTTAGGTGGTGGCGGTGCATGTAGCGCAACCACACAAAATGCAATCAACCAAGCACGTAACAACGGTACGGTAATTGTTATTGCGGCAGGTAACGACAACGATAACTCAGCAAACTACAACCCAGGTAACTGTAATGGCGTTGTAAACGTAGCATCTGTAGGTCGTGATGGTAGCCGTGCTTACTACTCAAACTATGGTGCAAACATTGATGTTGCCGCTCCTGGTGGCGCACAAAGTTTTGCAAATGATCCTGAAGGTATCTTGTCTACGCATAACTCAGGCTCTGGTGCACCTTCAAATGATAGCTACCACTACTCACAAGGTACGTCTATGGCGGCACCTCACGTTGCGGGTGTTGCTGCGCTAATCAAACAAGCAAAACCATCTGCTACACCTGATGAAGTAGAAACTATCTTGAAAAACACTACACGCAGCTTCGCGGGTAACTGTTCAAACTGTGGTACAGGTGTTGTTGATGCAGCCGCTGCGGTAAATGAAGCTTTAGGCGGTGTTGTCACACCACCAACAGGTAATACGCTTGAAGATGGCGTAGCAAAAACAGGCCTAAGCGGCGCTGCTGGCAGCAATCAATTTTTCACTTTTGATGTACCTGCTGGAAAAACCAATGTGACCTTCACCATGAGTGGTGGAACAGGTGATGCTGACCTTTATGTAAAACTTGGCAGTCAACCAACTTCAAGTAGCTATGACTGTCGCCCATATGAAGGTGGCAATGCCGAAGTTTGTAGCTTTGACGCGCCTCAAGCTGGTACATACCATGTAATGATTAACGGTTATAAAGCTTATTCAGGCGTAAGCTTAGTTGCTGCAACTTCGGGCTCTAGCACAGGTGGTCCACAAGCAGGTGGTGGTACAATTGAAGATATTTCAGCGTCAAGCGGTCAGTGGGTTCACTACACTATCGAAGTACCTGAGGGTATGAGCGACTTCACCGTGAAAACATTTGGTGGCTCAGGTGACGCTGACTTATTCGTTAAGTTTGGCTCTCAACCTACAGCAAGCAGCTATGATTGTCGTCCATATGAAGGCGGTAATACCGAGACTTGTGTAATCACTAATCCGCAAGCAGGTACATGGCACCTAAGCATTAACGCTTACCGTACGTTCTCTGGCCTCACGTTAGACGCACAGTACAAGCCATAAGCAAAATTTAGTAGGCTCTTAATTGAGTCTTCTTTCCCCAACGAGAGGCCGCATTTGCGGCCTTTTTAATTATTTTGTAGAGCGGTTTCAGCTTGCATTAGTCGAGATAAATCTCGACCTACAAAACTCGCTGATGGGTACGAGTTTACCTCACAATCTTTTAATTACTCGCCGCGTGAGGCGGCTGCTACGTTTTAGCTTATGCTGTCGAGATAAATCTCGACCTACAAAACACGCTGATGGGAGCGAGTTTACCTCACGAGCTTTTAACTGCTCGCCGCGTGAAGCGGCTCCGACGTTTTAGCTTACAGTGGTCGAGATAAATCTCGACCTACGGCACTCGCTGAAGGGAAGGAGTTTACCTCGCGATTTTTTTAACTGCTCGCCGCGTGAAGCGGCTCCGACGTTTTAGCTTACAGTGGTCGAGATAAATCTCGACCTACAAAACACGCTGGTAGGAACGAGTTTACCTCGCGAGCTTTTAACTGCTCGCCGCGTGAAGCGGCTTCGACGTTTTAGCTTGCAGTAGTCGAGATAAATCTCGACCTACAAAACACGCTGATGGGAGCGAGTTTACCTCGCGATTTTTTTAACTGCTCGCCGCGTGAAGTGGCTGCTACGTTTTAGCTTATGCTGTCGAGATAAATCTCGACCTACGGCACTCGCTGATGGGAGCGAGTTTACCTCGCGATTTTTTAACTGCTCGCCGCGTGAAGCGGCTTCGACGTTTCAGCTTATGCTGTCGAAATAAATCTCGACCTACAAAACGCACTGGTGGGAACGAATTTACCTCACGAGCTTTTAACTGCTCGCCGCGTGAAGCGGCTCCGACGTTTTAGCTTGCAGTAACCGAGATAAAGCTCGACCTATGGCACAATCCTGATTACTGCAAACCTAAAGTGTCTCTGATCTCCCGCATTTTTTCTTTAAGGCTTTGCTGGATTTGTTGCACTTGCTCATGTGAGCTATTAACCTGACCTTTCATACTATCCATAGCGTGACCAAAGGTATCTAAAAGATCTGACTGTTGATTGGCAAGATCCATGGCATGGGCGGCAACTTGGTTGGCGCTTTGTGCGCTCTCTGCCACACCTTCTGAATTGCGTTTCAACTCTTGTGCATGACCGGTTTGCTGCTGTGCCTCATCTGCCAAAGCCGAGATTTGCGTCGATACCTTGTTTGAATTATCACTCAAAACATTTAATTGCTGATGAATATCAGTCAGTGAAGCTTGTGTTTGCTGTGCAAGCTTTCGTACTTCGTCCGCAACTACTGCAAATCCACGCCCATGCTCACCTGCGCGCGCTGATTCAATTGCGGCATTAAGTGCAAGTAGGTTAGTTTGTTCTGCAATGGAGCTGATCATATCAATCACTTTACTCACATCTGAAACACCATTAAGCAATTCATTTAAGCTCTCTAATCCCTGCTCTACCCGCTTTTGCGTGGTCGATGAAGCGCTCAACATAGAATCCGCATAGGACACACTTTGTGTCATTGCTTCAAAGGTGTTGTTAGCATTGTCGGCAACTTGTGCATTAATTTGATTGGCATCCGCCCCAAGCGCTCTGAGCGAGTCGAGCTGCGCTTGGTTTTGTTCCACTTGCTCAAAGGTATCTCCAGCTTGTGCTGAGATCTGCGCCAAGTTAGTGTTCATCTCTTCCATAAAGGTATTGATCACACTAAGCATTTCTGAGCGTTCGTCCGCTTCTGCTCGCTGCCTATCGATTAACTGATTAAAGTAACTCGCAATTTCGCCAATTTCGGTATCTTGGTTTTTACTTTCAATATTGCGTAACTCATTACTTTCTATCAACTGAGCAAAGCCATCGCGTAGTTGTCTTAGCGGCGTTAGTACTTGATTAAACTGCACAAAGTATACACCACCAGCTAAGAGTACGAGTAACCCAATTGCCACACCAAAGAGCATAAATACATTAGTTTTGACGGCGGCCTGCTCTGTTATTAAAGTCGTTTCTGCTTGCAGAATATTCTCTGAAATCGCTTTAATATCACCTCGCAGTGCCAGCATGCCTGCTTGGCGCTGTTTGGACTGCTGTAAGGTATTTTCTAAGTCGCGAGCATAACGTTTTGGCCAGCTCACAAGCTCCGCTTTTATTTCTAGCGCTAAGTCTTCAGCTTGTGCACCTAAAAATAGCTCATCTTCATCTACCTCACTCATTACTCCTAAGTTTTCGAGTTGATCTATTCGCGCGGCAATATCCTGCAACCGACCTAAGCTCAACATCAAGCTTTGTTCAGTTTGCTGCTCATAAGCCATGACTAACTGATAAGTATATAAACTCAAATTCGAGACTTCGCTAAAGTAGTCTGAGGCGAGATTAAAATAAGATTCTTTAGCGGCACTATCTTGCGCTGTAATTGCATACTTTACGAGACTTGATGCTGAGCCCGACATTTGCCTGAGCGCATTATCCAAAAGCGCAAGTTCGTTACCTGAAAGCTTTCCAAGTGCCCGGTATTTGCCTGCAATGTCTTGTTGTAGCTGTGTGAGTTTGGCTTCAAGTTGTTCAGCAAGTGCTGGTGGTAACTGTTCCACACTTTGCTGTAGCGTTTTGATTTGTTCATCGGCCTGACTTAAATATTGGCTATCACCCGCACTCAGGTAATCTTCAACTGTGCCCTCAAGCTCAATAATCACCGCATTTTTAACTCGATTGTAAGCGGCGTCTTGCACATCAAGTTCGGTTAAGACTTGGCTTGCCCAAAACAGACTCGCCCCAAGTAGAATACTCGCAGTGGTTAATAAAATTGCCAACAACCGAGTAAATGTAGACACGCGCATAGAATCACAACCCCTTTATCAAAATGCTCCGCAAGAGTATTAAGGATTTATGACAACTTGATTAAATCTGGTTACCTTTTCTGTACAACCGCGCAAAACCATACTTTTTACGTATATCCATCTAGATATCTACTGAACAAATTTAGAGCAGGCATTGGTATGCTATTTCATCGCAGCGTTTACATAGACGTCAAAGCGATTTTTCTTGGTTTTTATTTGCATACTTGGCGTTTGAGCATTTAAAAAGCCAGCGTAGTCTGGACGTTTTACCACCACCCTTTTTGTGGCTAACTGCAAAGCAAAAGGTAAAAGTGCATCCGCATCTAAGTCGTTGCCAACTAAGTCTTGAAATACCCGCATTTCTTTTTTCACTTGCGCCGATTTTTCACGATGTGGAAACATAGGATCAAGATAAACTACATCTGGACGCCAACCTGCTTGCTCTAGCAAGTCATGGCTAGAACCAAACTCTAGTCGCATGGTTGACCTTACCCACTCGCCAATTTCAGCATCTTCATAGGCGCGTTGCAAACCGTCATATAACAATGCTGCGACTACCGGATTACGCTCATGCAATACAACGTTACAGCCCATAGACGCAAGCACAAAAGCATCACGTCCAAGCCCTGCTGTCGCGTCTAATACCGTAGGCACAGCCCCTTTGTTTAAGCCGACAGCTTTTGCAATTGCTTGCCCTTTACCACCACCAAACTTGCGTCGATGAGCGACTGCACCTGTCACAAAGTCAACACGAATAGCGCCGAGCTTTGGTTCGTCTTTTTTAAGTAATTGTAGGCCTAACTCGTCATAAACCAATTGAAACTCCGCCTCATTAATATCTAGCGCGGATAAGTTAAAAAGCTTAGTTAGCGTATCTAGGTAGGATCTGTTTTCTTCAAAAGGGGTGTGAATATACAAGCTAAGCTCCCAAAGGTTACCAACCGTGGCAGTATACCGCTTTCCCTATCTAGTGTCTTTGATTATCCAACGGCTTAGAACAGCTCGATATCAGCCTGTGATGCCACTTCGTCCTCACCCCAAGGCTTTGCTATTTTATTTAAACTCTCAATAAGCTGCTGACGTACCTCTGTTACCTCGCCTAGCTTATATTTAATTATGGTTAGCTCATCGCTCAAATAAGTAAAATGCTCGTAGAGTTCTTGCAATCGCTCTCTTTCACTTGGTTCTAAGTTAGCAAGCTTGTCACTTTCAAGTACAGCTTGAAACTCGGCCACTTTACCGCTGTAATGATCGCCAACGCCGCTTAAATGATCGCTCAGCTCAGCAAATACCTGCCCGATATGTTCCACTTTATTGAGCGCGTCTTCACTAACTTCCATATCCTTGATTTTGGCATCTGTCGCTTCCAGAATGTGCGGAAACAAATCTTTATAACGACCATACACCGCAACATCATCCACTGGCATATTCTTAATCAGCAAAGAAACTTTAGAGTAGTTAATAATGGTCCTGCGCCCAAAATCAACAAAGCGGCTGCCATCTTTATGCTTCTCAAACAATTCTTGCTCTATCGGTTGGATCGCCCCCTCGCTAGAGTAAAACATCGCATCTTGGTGATACCAAAAAGCCACTGCAACATCGAGCTCCATCGGCATAAAAAATTCTAAAAAATGAGTGCTCAAGGTATTGAGGTCATGTGCATGATACGATTGCCCGACATACCGCATTATGCGTCCCATATCACCAGAGTCGGTCATGGCGATTTCAGCCGTGGTTTGGGCACGCTGTACATCTTGCTTGAGCTGCGAAGAAGTCTTTCTGTAGTCATCAAGAACATTAATACGCGCCAGCAACTCTTCAGCATTAAAAGGCTTGACTATGTAGTCAGCAGCGCCCGCGTTATAACCCCGCATCCGCTCTGAAATATCGGCACGAGAGGACAAAAACATAACCGGGATCTCAGTGGTTTCCTCAAGTTTTTTTAGTTGCTTACATACTTCAAAACCTGATACTCCAGGCATTTCAACGTCAAGCAAGATGATATCTGGGCGATATTTTTTAGCTAATCGTAAGCCTTCCTCACCATTTTTCGCGTGTAATATTTTGCACGTACGCGCTAACGCTTCATCAACAACGTGATGAACGAGCTTGTCATCATCAATGGCAAGAACCAGTTTTGTCATGTGGCTTTCCCTATTAATTCATATCTTTATAGAATAGTCAGAGATATTGGATTTGCTAAAAAAAATAAGGCAAAAAAAACGCCTTCAAAAGAAGGCGTGAAGAATGGAAAAAAGAACTAGGTGGCGATCCCACTGTGGCGTAGTAACGCATCCACTTTTGGCTCTCGACCACGGAAGCGAGTAAACAACACCATCGGCGCTTCGGAACCTCCTTTTTCAAGAATATGATGCATAAATTCACGCCCGGTTTTCGGGTTGAATATTCCTTCCTCCTCAAACTTAGAGAAAGCATCCGCAGACAACACTTCTGCCCATTTATATGAATAATAACCTGCACTATAACCACCAGCAAAAATGTGGCTAAAACTATGCTGGAAGCGGTTAAATTCAGGCGCTTTTACAACAGCTGTACGTTCACGCACCGCATTGAGTGTGGCTTGAATTTGGCAGTCAGTGTTTGGTGTAAAGTCTGCGTGAATATGAAAATCAAATAACGAAAACTCTAACTGACGCAACATTTGCATAGCTGATTGAAAGTTCTTTGCTGCAAGTAGCTTATCTAGCATGTCTTTTGGCAACGGTTCTCCCGTTTCATAGTGCCCTGAAATGAAGTTCAGTGCTTCTTCTTCATAGCACCAATTTTCTAAAAACTGACTTGGCAGCTCAACCGCATCCCATGCCACACCATTAATACCCGCAACTGGCGCTGCATCCACTTGTGTTAGCATGTGATGAATTCCGTGACCAAACTCATGGAATAAAGTGGTTACTTCATTATGGGTAAATAGCGCAGGTTTGTTACCGACCGCTTTATTAAAATTACACACTAAATAAGCGACTGGAGTCTGTAATTCGCCATTTGCGCGTACTTTTCTGCCCATACAGTCATCCATCCAAGCACCGCCACGCTTATGTTCACGGGCATATAGGTCGAGATAGAAGTGACCACGCAACTCACCTTTGTCATCGTGAATAGCAAAAAAGCGTACATCTGGATGATAAGTGTCAACGTCTTTAACTTCGCTCACACGGATCCCAAACAAACGGTTTACGGTTTCAAATAAGCCGGAGAGTACCTTATGTTCAGGGAAATAAGGGCGCAGTGCTTCGTCAGAAATTGCATACTTAGCTTGTTTTAACTTTTCACCATAATATGCGTAATCCCAAGGTTTTAGCTCACTTACACCGTGTTCTTTATTCGCAAAGTCACGTAGTTCAGCTACTTCTTGCTCGGCTTGTGGTTTTGACTTAGCAGCAAGGTCATTCAAAAATTTAAACACTTGCTCTGGCGTCTCAGCCATTTTAGTTGCCAGTGATTTTTCTGCAAAACTAGAAAAGCCAAGCAGCTGAGCCAATTCGTGTCTAAGCGTAAGCGCTTCATGCATAATCGCTGAGTTATCAAACTCGCCAGCATTCGGCCCTTGATCCGAGGCACGGGTTACAAACGCACGATAAGCCTCTTCACGAAGCGTTTGGTTATCTGCGTATGTCATAACAGGAAGGTAAGAAGGAATATCTAGCGTAAATACCCAACCTTCTAATCCTTTGGCTTCAGCAGTATGAGCAGCAAGTGCTAAGGCCGACTCCGGCAGTCCAGATAATTCTGACTCGTCAGTAACATGCTTTTGCCATGCTTGGGTGGCATCCATGACGTTGTTGCCAAACTTTGATGCCAACTCCGACAGCCGTGCCACAATTTCGCCATAACGTTTTTGGTTAGCAGGCTCAAGTGCAATGCCTGAAAGTTGAAAATCACGCAGTGCATTATCCACAGACGTTTGCTGAGCAACCGTTAAGTTGCCAAATTCAACCGATTCTTTTACGGCTTTATAGGCTTCATACAATCCTTGATGCTGACCAACATAAGTAGAATACTCAGAAATTAACGGCAAACACTCATCATACGCTTTGCGCAGCGCCTCTGAATTAACGACTGAATGCATATGCGATACTGGCGACCACATGCGGCTAAGCTTATCGTCCGCTTCTTCTAGCGGAAGTACAAAGTTGTCCCAAGTATAATTCGACTGAGCTAAAACAGAGTCTATGGTTTCACGACAGTGCGCGATGGCAGATTTTAATGCTTCAACAATGTGTTCAGGCTTAATTTTTGAAAAAGGAGGCAATCCTTCTAGCCCGATTAATGGGTTACTCATGGGCACGCTCTTTATTTTCTAATCTAATATTGAGGTTGAAATAAGGGTGAATGACCGCATTTACAAGTATCTGAATAGATTTTTGCTTAATATCGGTCTTGGGTTGTGCACCTTTGCTATTTACTTAATATAAAGTAGTAGGGTTTAAGCAAAACAAATAATTGGCGAGGAATTTTTATGGCTCAACATTTTGACTATATCGCAATCGGTGGCGGTAGCGGCGGGATCGCATCTGCAAACCGAGCGGCGATGCGAGGTGCCAAGGTGGCATTAATAGAAGCAAAGCACTTAGGCGGTACTTGTGTAAACGTGGGCTGCGTTCCAAAAAAAGCGATGTGGCACGGCGCTCAAGTTGCTGAAGCCATTAAACTATACGCACCAGATTATGGTTTTGATGTTGAGCTAAAGAACTTCGATTGGGGTAAACTCGTTGAGAGCCGCGAAGCCTACATTGGCCGTATTCACCAAGGTTACAACGGCTACCTAGCAAAAAATGGCGTCACCGTGATCAATGGCTTTGCTAAGTTTGTTGATAACAACACTATTGAAGTCAATGGCGAGCACTACACTGCCGATCATATCAACATTACCGTAGGTGGTCGCCCAACGATCCCTAACATTCCAGGCGCTGAGCATGGTATCGATTCAAACGGTTTCTTTGAGCTAAAAGCGCAACCTCGCCGCGTAGCTGTTGTGGGTGCGGGCTATATCGCGGTAGAGCTTGCGGGCGTATTGCACAGCTTGGGCACAGAAACCCATTTATTTGTTCGTAAGCACGCTCCACTTCGTAACTTTGATCCTATCTTGGTTGAAACCTTAACTGAGGTAATGGAAAAAGAAGGCCCAACGTTGCACACTCACGCAGTGCCAAAGTCAGTGACCAAAGAAGAGGATGGCTCAGTCACCTTACATCTTGAAAATGGTGAGTCTTACACCGTAGACGAACTGATCTGGGCAATTGGCCGTGAGCCAATGACAGATCTTATCAATCTCGCGGCAACGGATGTAGAAACCACGCCAAGTGGCCATATAAAAGTTGATGAGTGGCAAAACACCACAGCTAAAGGTATTTATGCCTTAGGCGACATTATGGATGGTGGAATAGAGCTGACTCCAGTAGCCGTGAAAGCTGGCAGAATGCTAGCAGAACGCCTATTCAACCCTGAATTGCCAAACGCAAAAATGGATTACGACTTAGTCCCTACCGTCGTCTTTAGCCATCCACCGATTGGCACCATTGGCCTAACAGAGCCTGAAGCCGAAGAAAAGTATGGTAAAGATAATATCAAGGTCTATACCTCTACCTTTGCTGCGATGTACACGGCGGTTACTCAGCATCGTCAGCCATGTCGTATGAAACTTGTTTGTGCGGGTAAAGAAGAGAAAATCGTTGGCCTGCATGGTATCGGTTTTGCGGTAGATGAAATGATCCAAGGCTTCGCCGTTGCCATGAAAATGGGTGCAACCAAAGCAGACTTTGACTCCGTAGTCGCAATACATCCAACTGGTTCCGAGGAATTTGTGACCATGAGGTAAAGCCTAGATAAGTAAAAGCTACTGCCTCTCAACCTGAAGTGGCTGTGAGCAATTACTTTATCAATCTTTACACAGGAATTTACTAGCTCCACATAATGAGTTAAAAAAAGCTCAGATAAGGATATCTGAGCTTTTGGGGTTGTAGTGACTGTCCAAGTCAACTAGTAGGGATAGGCTTTATTATCTACTTGAAAGCTCAATCAATGCTTGCTTGATAAGCTCAGGGTGTGTGAGCGGGATCAAGTGCTCTGTAGAGGTTATTGGCAAATACTGTCCCCCGCTTATTTCCGCGACTTCTTGAGACCATTTTCGACCTTCGGCTTCCCACTTAATCAAACCCGCTCTGGCTTCTTCAGTTTCTGCTTTTTCAATATCTAACTGTTCAAACTCACTATCGATCACGGTAATTGGAATACTGCTATCTGGTTGCCAGTTTCTCACTAACTCCAAATCGTCATGATAGTTCATCATTTCATTTACTCGGATAAGTTGGGCTTCAATACTATAACGTGTTTGCATGATTTGATTGAAGTAACCCCAATCCATATGTTGGGCAAACTCACTTTCTTCCAGCAAAGACTCTACATGTGCCTGCTCCTCAGCTATTTTGACATTCATTTTTTCCTGCCACTTTCCTGCACTCACATGGTCTATCAAATGCTGACCCCATTCGCGATAAATATCAACAGGGTAACCCTGATACTGTGCAATTGAGTGCGGTAATAAAATGTCCGGATCCATCCACAACATACTGGCAATCTTTTGTTTGAAGTCTTCCGACTGTTGCATAGCAATAAGCGGTACAGAGTTACTATTAGCAAAACTCACCAAATGCACATTGCTCAAATCAAGCTTCTCAAATAGCACTGGAAGATCTGTTGCAAACTTTTGCATTGACGGTGCGCTGGTGTTACTACTAAGCCCTTGCCCAAGCCTATCAATCACATACACATTAAACTGTGTTGATAAATAAGGTTGTAATAATGCAAACCAAGCGCTATCGCTATGAAAGTGCATGTTTGCACCTGACAACATAACTACCGTTGGTTTGTCTGCCTGATGCGTTAAGTGTCTTACATGGTAATAATTATCACTGACTTTAATTAAATCAGAACCAGCTGGTAGTGCATATTGACTTGTCGATTCAAAAAATTCCATTATCGATTGCGTCGTTTTGACTGGTGATAAGTTCCAACTATGTCCCGCCCCGTCTACACTAATAAGCTGAGTCTGGATATTTCTGTTGGGATAGTGAGTTAAGGTAACACCATCATCCAAATCTTGCTCTACCGATAATGCGGCCTCATAGTTGAGATCACCTACAATTTTGATCGCTTGGGGTGAGGACAACAGCCCAAAGTTAGCATGGCTTTTACCATTATAGGGAAGAACCGAATCAGCCTTACCGTGCATAATTCTGTAATTCGTTGGCGTAGTAAGGTTACAACTATCCCCTAATTGATAGGACATTGGTGCACCAACGGTCACTATCGCGTTAAATACCTCGGAGCGATTACACAACAAGTTCTGTACAAATAGTCCTCCTTGAGAAAAACCTGTTGCGTAGATTTCACCATCAATAATCTGATATTTTGCTTTTAGTTCTGCGACCATGTCATCAACAAAGCCCAGATCATCAACACCTAGACGATGCGCCTTATTACAACCACACCCTTCATTCCATTCTTCATTTTTTGACTTGGGATAAACGACGAGATAATCATCACTTTGTTCATGCAACCTGGTCATACCCGCCATACCTTGACCACTCCCCCCAGAGCCATGAAAAGCAAATAAAAGTTTATATGACTTGCTGGTATTTTCGACCGGTAGCATATAGTAAAAGCGTTCATTAAGTTCATGAACATTAACCCCAATCTCGGTTTTTCCGCTATCACTATCGATTGGCGCAGCGTTATTGCTTTTACCACCACACCCCACTAACAATGTCGCGACTACTACATTTAACGTTCGCGTTAAAAACCATCTACTTTTCATGCAGGCCATTCCTATTTTATTGTTTTCATGTACTCTTAAATAGCATTGAAAAAAGCGCGACGATTTCTCATGAAATCATCGTGATGAATTTATTACCAAAAAATATAACCAATAAAATCAAAAGGGTAAAAATGCGATTTAAGATTGCAGCAATACAATTTGATACACTAAATCGAACGCTAGAAAACGACAATTCAACAATAAGATTAGAGCCAAAGCCCTATTTGTTGCTACAAACTTTAATTGCTGCAAATGGAAATACAGTCTCTCGCGAGCAATTGATCGAAGAGGTTTGGCAAGGGCGTATCGTCACCGAAAGCGCAATCAATAAAGCCGTGTCAACGCTACGTCAGCATCTAAATAAATTAGATAGCCAAACGAATTATATTGAGACTATTCCTACCGTTGGATACAGGCTAATACCTAGAGCTGTAGGACTAGTTACCTCCACAAAATCACCAAAGCGTAAAGTACGCTTTTTAATTGGTGGTGCGATTTTGGTTAGTTTGCTTAGTGCATTAATTACTTTTCAGGTAGTGAGGCTTTCACCTAATACTAAGTCACTTATTCCAGAAAAAATAACAAGTCAGAGTGGTATTGAGCTGCAACTCAGTAGCGCAACTAGGTCTAGTAGCTTTAGTTATCTACACCCAATCACAACGCCACTTTCAGAGTTATGGTTACACCACCATGGAGAAAGTCGCAAGTTACTATCGGGTAATATAAGTGCTCAGGCATTAAGCCCTGACGCAAGTAAGATAGCATTTGTGGACGATGAAAATGGCTGCATGGTGAAGCAGTTAACTATAGCAAAGCAAAGCGTACAATCATTATTCAGCTGCCAGGCCGTTGAGAGGATAAAGCTCATTTGGGGCCGTAACGGGCGAGAATTGATTTATCGAAAACGTGAAAATATTCACAACGGCTTTGGTCTGTATCGCTATGATTTAAACACCCATAAGCATACACAATTAACGCTCCCCCCTTCATCAGGTAATCTAAGAGGTGATCACCTCTTTAGTTTATCTCAAGGCCAAGACCGCCTCGCAGTGGCGACATACCTCGGTGAAGATATACACCGATTAACCCTCTATCACTACCCACAGATGTCTACAGAGCACACAATTGAACTTCCGTATAACCCAACTTCACTGACCTGGTCTGCAAATGGTCAGCAGATTTACTTTTCACAGGCTAACAGCATTTATAGTGTGAATGCACAGTCACATGCAGTAACTCTTTTACACAAGTTTACCGCTCCAATCGAGAGCCTTACCCTATTGGATAATAATGATACGTTATTGTTAAATCAGTATAAGTTAGCCAGTAACATTAAGCTTTTTGAGCCCGTGCAGAATGTCGTAAAGGTAGTTGTTGATAACCAAGCGCTAAACCGTCTACCTCGCGCTAATCAATCACAACATATTTGGTATATTTCAGATCATGGTGCACACTCAGCCTTATGGTCGATTGACACCAATAGGGAGGCAAAGACTCAAGTACCACTGCCTCACATTTTTAATTTCCAACGTTATCAACTCAATAGCGACAGTTCTAAAATACTTTTTGAATATCAAGATGCTATTTATCAGTTTTCGATTGAACAACTGGAGACCACAGAAATACTTAGTGCAGAGTTAAAACCCTATGTCGCGAACTACGGTCAACATGATGATGAAATAATTTATAGTAGTGAACGCTCTGGTAGTTGGCAGTTATGGTCTCTAAATTTAATAACAAACCAACATCAGCAGCTTACAACGCAAGGTGGCTACAGTGGATACAAGCTTAATAATGTGTTGTATTTTACTAAATTTACACAGCCCGGTATTTGGCGGCTGGAAGATGGGCAGGAGTCGTTAGTTGTTGCAGAGGTGCCTGTAAGAAATTGGTTAAATTGGCGGCTCAGAGGTAATGCGCTTTACTATGAAAAAGACAAAAGCATCTGGCGATTCGATCTTAAGACTCATCAAGAAAAGCTATATTTCACTCCGCCACAACGGTTTATTGGACAGTTTGATATATTGCAAAATGGCGATGTGGTTTTCAGTGAGCTGAAGCAACCAAGTGGAGAGCTTTGGCAATTAACCGTGAAAAATTAAAGTACAAAAACAAAAAACCCAGCCGAGGCTGGGTTTTTATTGATTCTTGAAACGAATTACTTGATTTTCGCTTCTTTGAAGATCACGTGTTTACGAACCTTAGGGTCGAACTTTTTGATCTCCATTTTTTCAGGCATGTTACGCTTGTTCTTGTCGGTAGTGTAGAAATAACCAGTACCAGCAGTTGAAACTAAACGGATCTTATCACGCATGATTCAGCTCCTTAAACTTTTTCGCCGCGAGCACGGATATCTACTAATACCGCGTCGATGCCTTTTTTATCGATAATACGCATACCTTTAGTAGTAGTGCGTAGAGAAACGAAACGCTTTTCGCTTTCAACCCAAAAACGGTGTGTTTGTAGGTTAGGTAGGAAGCGACGCTTAGTAGCGTTGCGCGCGTGCGAACGGTGGTTACCAACCACTGGGCGCTTACCTGTAACTTGACAGACTTTAGACATGTCTATGTATCTCCAATAACTTCGCTCGAGCTTAATTTTCCCTTAAAGGCCTTTTAACTGCGTGCCCTAGGTAAAATCAAAGGGCGCTCTTTATACAGTATCTACAGGCAGAGATCAAGGATCTGATCCTACTGAAATCAGCTCATGGGTAAATTTGATAGCGGCCAATTATAATGATCCGAAGCCCACTAGGAAAGTAAAAACTGCATTTAAATTGAACTAATTTATAAAATTTATACAAATATGCTGATTTAACGAGCAAATTTCTTTTTTGGCCCTTTGTAGATGATGATTTTGACTGTTTAATTTTCGTGCTTATGAGTATATTCAAGCAGCAACACTCCACCAGCTACCCCACACGTCGAGTAAAAGCTGAGTGATCAAGCTCCATTCCATTTTGCTCAGTTCAAAAGGACAGCTTGAGAAAGCGAAACCCACCTGATAAAACAGCAACTCAGCTTAAATCAGTCCTCGTTCGGCAAACGAAATACAATGACTTCCAGCGACGATTAAATGGTCAAGTACATTAATATCAACCAATGCCAAGCCTTGCTGCAATTTTTTCGTGATAAGTTTATCCGCTTCGCTGGGCTCTGCCACGCCCGATGGATGGTTATGGGCAAAAATCACAGCTGCACTATGGTATTTGAGTGCCGCCTTTACTACTTCTCTTGGATAAACCGAGGCCGCATTAATCGTGCCGTGAAACAGCACTTCATCTTTTATTAGCCGATTTTGGTTGTCTAAATACAACACCATAAACACTTCATGGCCAAGCCCCCGTAGTTGAGCACTCAAATAGTCACGTACCGCAGTCGGGTTTTGAAATACCGTTTCTCTTAAGCACTCTTCTTTTAGATAACGCCGACTTAGCTCCAAAACGGCCTGCAACTGAGTGTATTTGGCAACGCCTAAGCCTTTTAACGCTGAAAACTCTTCTAATGAGGCATTGAATAAACGCTGTAACGTTTGCTGTTCTTGTAACAAGGATTCGGCAAGCTCTATGGCATTTAATCCTTTGATCCCTGTGCGTAAAAAGATAGCCAATAACTCAGCATTGGATAACGCTTCGGGCCCTTGTTCAATCAACTTTTCTCTTGGCCGCGCGGATTTGGGTAAGGCTGATATTTGCATTCTATTATTCCTTATCTTTGTATGTCTCCTTGACTAAATTAAGCTTAGCGGGTGATCACGATTATTCAAAAGCAAACACAGACTGTGATATCTTTAGTTTATTGATACTGTGATCGTATAAAACAAACATGCAAAGAAATAAACGCCTCTTACTTGGGATCAGCGGTGGTATCGCTGCTTACAAATGTGCAGAACTCGTTCGCCGCTTAAAAGAACACCAGATAGATGTCAAAGTGGTGATGACGGAGTCAGCTAAGCACTTTATCACACCACTAACAATGCAAGCTGTCTCTGGTGAAATCGTTTCTGACTCTTTGCTTGACCCGCAAGCAGAAGCATCAATGGGCCATATCGAATTTGCAAAATGGGCAGATCTAGTACTGGTTGCTCCCGCGACCTCAAATATCCTCGCCAAAATGGCAGCGGGTATTGCAGATGATTTACTGACCACATTACTGCTCGCAACTCCCGCGCCTGTTGCCGTGGCGCCGGCAATGAATCAACAGATGTATGCGCACCTATCGACTCAAGCAAATCTCAATACCCTTGCTTCACGCCATGTCCAAATCTGGGGGCCCGGTAAAGGCGAACAAGCCTGTGGAGATGTAGGCGCAGGACGCATGCTTGAACCCCATGAATTGGTGCAACTGTGTTTAACTGCACTTCGCCCTACTGAGCAAGTATTAGCAGGAAAAACGGTAACTATCACTGCAGGGCCGACACGCGAAGCATTAGATCCGGTGCGTTTTATTACCAATCACAGTTCAGGAAAAATGGGATTTAGCCTTGCTGAGGCGGCAAAGGCTTTGGGTGCAAGCGTAAATCTGATCGCAGGCCCGGTTTCACTGAATACTCCCACTGGAATTACTCGACTTGATGTAGAAAGTGCTGAGCAGATGCAACAAGCCGCACTCGAATATGCCGTACAATCGGATATTTTTATCGGCTGCGCTGCGGTCGCTGATTACCGTGCAGCCACCGTAGCCGATCAAAAGATTAAAAAGCAAGGCGATGAAATCACACTTACACTGGTTAAAAACCCCGATATTATCGCTACTGTCGCAGCACTAAAACAGTCGCGTCCTTATACCGTTGGCTTTGCCGCTGAGACGCAGAATGTCGCCGAATATGCGCAAGGAAAATTGGTAAATAAAGGGTTGGATATGATCTGTGCGAATGATGTGTCGGATAGTACAGGTGGGTTTAATTCTGATAACAACACATTGACCCTATATTGGAAAAAAGACCGACTTGAACTCCCTCACTCTAGCAAAAAAGAGTTAGCACTTACTGTCATGCAAGCTATTGCCGAAAAGATAAAATAACCTTCATGTAAAAGACTGGAAAGAAACTGAATAAAACATTAACATGATACCCCGATAACGTGTAAACGAGTCGGGGTTTGCACTTCTGCGCATCACTCTCTGTGCTTAATAAACCCGGCAAAAACAATATAACAATTAGAAAAATAAGGGAAATTTCATGCCAGCGACAAAACGTAGTAATCGCAAAGAGCAAATTCTTCAATCACTCGCACAAATGCTGGAAACCAGCCCGGGACAGCGTATCACCACAGCTAAACTCGCTGCTGAAGTCGGGGTTTCAGAAGCTGCGCTTTATCGCCATTTTCCAAGTAAAGCGAGAATGTTTGAGGGGCTTATTGAGTTCATCGAAGATACGTTGCTGTCACGCATTAATTTAATCCTAGAAAACGAAAAAGAAACCCGTAACCGGATCTACAACATTCTTACTCTACTTCTCGCCTTTGCAGAGAAAAACCCTGGGATAACACGTATTTTAACGGGCGATGCACTACAAGGTGAGCAAGAACGTTTACGTGAACGAGTACAAAGCTTATTTGAAAAGCTTGAGACACAATTCAAACAAGTATTAAGAGAGCGCAAACTGCGAGAAGGCAAAGCATTCACGAGTGAAGAAAGTGTACTGGCTAATCTATTCTTAGCTTTTGTTGAGGGTAAGATGAACCAGTTTGTAAGAAGTGACTTCAAAGCAAAGCCAACCGCGCAATTCGATAAACAGTGGGTTGAGCTTGAGAAAATCTGGCTTTAAGCACCTGCGGCTAGCCGCTTAAATACATCCGCACACCGCAGAGCATTTTAGTTTCACTGTTAAAAGTGATAAAAACATCATAAATACATACTAAAATGCTCTAGATATGACTCTAAAACTTTCTCTCTTAAGCGCAGCACTTTTTAGTGTAAGCAGCTTAGCAGCTAAACCCAGCCTTGAATTTAAAGACGTTTTTGATTTTCGTTACCCACAGGGTACGGTGATCTCCGAACAAGGTACATTCCTCGGCCTAAGTGCAAAGCCTTACCGTGGTGACAGCGAAGGCCAAGTGTATTCTCTCAATAATAAAACTCTGATTGCATCAGTTCCCCGTGGTACAAATCCAGTTATCAATAAAAGCGGTCAATGGGTTGGCTTTACCCAACTCCCCACTCTACTTGAAAAAGAAACCACAGATAAAAAAAAGAAAAAAACATTAAAGAACAACTTAGTGTTAGTTAGCACCGCAACCAAAACGCAGCAAACCTTTAGCTCAGTTAAAGATTATCAAATCTCAGATGATGGCTTGTGGCTGGTGTACCGTGAGGATACAAAAACAGGCGACAAAAAATCAGACGCAAAAGAGAATAAAGACGAGCAAGCTGATGAACTCAAAATCAGTGCAGATAAAGGTGATGACACATTAACACTTGTGGTGCTGAACCTTTCTAACAATGAAAGTACTCGCTATGACAACATCGCAGCATACAAAGTAGCACCAAATAGTAACGTGATACTGGTCAATCAGCGCAGTGAAGACGGCAGTAAAAACCGTGTTGCCGTTATTGACTTAGCGAGCAATCAAATCACAAGTCTTATTGATGAGCCCGGTGTGACTTTAGGAGACATTGCTTGGCAACCCAATTCTCAACAGGTCGCTTTTTATTTAGGTAATTATGTCAACGATGACAAACGCCGCCGCGACTACCAACTCAAATTATGGTCTCCAACAAGCAATAAAATTACCGATATCCATAACCCAAGCGGTTGGTTTTCCGGCAAAACAGCATCAATCAAATGGTCTAAAGACGGCTCACGATTATTTTTTGAAAACCGTCCACAGCTTGAACAAAAAGCCAAAGTGCTCAAATACACAGATGAAAGCTCGCTTTTTGATTACGATACCATTCGCCAGCAAAAAGGCTTAAAGGTTTGGCACAATGCCGATCCTGAAATCAAAACTAGAGAAATAAAAACATGGAATGAAAGCCGGCGAGATCAACATTATCAAGCGGTTTATCATCTTAATGGCGAGCGTGTAGTACAGCTTGAAAACCTTCAAGTGCCGTCTATTTCACTGCGCACAAACGCAAACTTTGTGCTGGGCAGCGATGATACCCCCTATCTAAAGCAGATTATGTACAAAGGCTTTTATCGCGACTACTACAGCGTTGATATCAGCAGTGGTGATAAACAACTCATCGTTAAAGAAAGTTCAAATCGCCCAACTGTTGCACCTGATGGTAAACATGCGGCCTATTTCGATGGTGAACAAATCTGGTTGAAATCGCTATCCACCCAACAGCTTACCCCAGTAAGCAAAGCGGTTAAAAATGCACTGTTTGCTGATGATAAACATGATAAGCCAGAACCAAACGAAGGATTTGGATTTGCTGGTTGGCAGCTCGATGGTTCGACACTCTACGCCTACAGTAAATATGATATTTGGGCATTTGATACTAAAACGGCAAAAGCAACTCGACTGACTGACGGCTATAAGACCCAAACACAATACCGCATTGAGTATAAAGATAAGGACAAACTGGGCTTTAACCCTGACGATACCTTACTATTAAGTGCGCACAACCTCGAAAATAAACAAACGCATATTGCTACGCTTTCTCTACAAGATAACAAGTTGCAAACTGTTTTGTCTGGCGAAGCCAAATATAACGTAGTGAGAAAAGCCAAAGAGGCAGATACTTATATTTTCACAAGACAGTCTTATCAAGAATTTCCTGATTATTGGGTTACAGATAACAGCTTTAATAACCCGACAAAACTCACAGACTTAAATCCACAGCAACGGACATTTGCTTGGGGCCAAAAGCCTGAACTTGTGAAGTACAAAGGCTACGATGGCGAAGATCTTCAAGGCGTGTTAATCAAACCTGCTGATTATAAAGCCGGTGATAAAGTGCCAGTAGTAATTTACTTCTACCGCTATATGAGCCAGCGCATGTATGACTTCCCGAAAATGGAGTTAAATCACAGACCAAACCTGCCAATGTATACCTCAAACGGTTATGCGATATTCTTGCCTGATATTCGTTTTGAGATCGGTCATCCTGGACGCTCTTCAACGCAAACCATGATCAATGCCGCACAAGCGCTTATTGATAAAGGTGTTGCTGATCCAGATAAAATAGGCTTACAGGGCCACTCTTGGGCAGGTTATCAGAGTGCATTTATGATCACCCAGACAAATATGTTTAAAGCGGTTGTCTCTGGCGCACCAGTATCAAATATGACCTCTGCTTATAGCGGAATTCGATTAAAGTCCGGCTTAGCACGTCAATTCCAGTATGAAACGGGACAAAGCCGCATAGGTAAAACACTCACCGAAGCGCCAGAATTATATATAGAAAACTCTCCAGTGTTTTACGCAGATAAAGTAAATACACCAATTTTGATCATGTTTGGCGATAACGATGGAGCGGTTCCTTGGCAAGAAGGTATTCAATACTACTTAGCATTAAGAAGGCATGGTAAAGACGCAATCTTCTTACAATACGAAGGCGAACCGCACCATCTTAAAAAGCTGCCAAATCAGCTAGATTATTCAATTCGTATGAAAGAATACTTTGATTATCACCTGAAAGGATTGCCACCTGCAGAATGGATTCAATCCGGTAAAGCATTTATCACTGAGGAATAATCAGCTTCACTCGTATTGATTATCAAGGGCATCATTTAGGTGTCCTTTTTTTTAGCAACCCCGACTCTTCTCTGTGTTTATTTTTTATCTAGAAATGTTTTGTTTCAACTTACATCCTTATAATTTCATTATAAAAAAAAGCCTATATATCTATTACATTTGATTGTTTTACAAACGAACCATTGAACTTTACGTAGATGCAATGTAAGTTCTATGTTGCAGGAACATTTTCCTACTCTGCTAATAAATAAAGAAATAAAGAAATAAGGAAATAAGATGAAACTTTCTAACTTATCAGCAACGATCAGGCTATCTCTACTTGCTTGCTCAACGCTGACTGCAGGCGTATCAGGTATTGCCCACGCTGAAGAAACAGATACCAATGCTAATAATAGTGTAGAACGAATAGAGGTTACTGGTACTCGTATCAAGCGAGCTGCTATGACTGGTGCAAGCCCTGTAACAAGTGTTACAGCCGAAGACATTAAAGTTGCAGGTATTACAAGGGTAGAAGATCTACTCAACGATATGCCCGCAATCTTTGCTGACCAAACTTCAGGCCAAGCAAATGGAGCTACAGGTACCGCAACAGTAAACCTACGTAACTTAGGCACAGAACGTACATTGGTACTAGTCAATGGACGCCGCTTGCCTTCTGGTTCTCCTGTCGCCGGAGGTATCGGTGCTGACCTTAACCAAATCCCAGCAGCCTTGGTAGAACGTGTTGATGTTCTTACCGGTGGTTCGTCAGCAACATACGGTTCTGATGCTGTTGCTGGTGTTGTAAACTTTATCATGAGAGACGACTTTGAAGGCTTCCAAATTGAGTATCAAGGTAGCGTTTATCAACATGATAACGACCACAAAGACATGCAACGAGCACTAAAAGAGAGAGGCTTCGAAGTACCTGATGGAAGTCAATGGGACGGTGATACTCATGACATCTCTTTAACTTTTGGTGCTAACTCTGCAGATGGTCGTGCAAACATCACAGGTTATGCAACTTGGCGTGATATCGAAGAAGTAACGCAAGACAACCGTGACTACAGTGCTTGTGCTATGAATATAAATGCGACAGGTACACGAATTTGTGGTGGTTCAGGAACAATTCCTGATGGCCGTATTACCGATTTTAATACCTACGACTACAAAGTATCTGGCACCGATTTCGTTCCTACAGCTGGAACTGTTTATAACTATGGCCCGCTGAACTATTTCCAACGCCCAGACAAACGTAAGACATTTGGCTTACTAGGTCATTATGATTTTAACGACAGCCATACGTTTTATGCTGAATTTAACTACATGGACAACCGCACAGTAGCACAAATCGCGCCTTCAGGTTCATTCCTGAATGAAGTTAATATTAGCTGTGATAACCCGCTGCTTTCAGCTTCACAAAGAAACACGCTTTGTGGACCTAATGGCGTTGCAAATGATGATGGTGTTGTTGAGGGTGCCTTCATCGGTAAACGAAATGTTGAAGGAGGCCCTCGTCAAGACGACATTCGCCATACCTCAACTCGTTTTGTATTAGGTGTTCGCGGTGAAATCGATGACAACTGGACTTATGATGCGTATATGAATTTCGGAAATGTATCATATGCTCAGACTTACCAAAATGACATGTCGACTACCCGAATTATTCGTTCATTACAAGCTACAACTGATGACAAAGGCAATGTAGTATGTAAGTCAGTTGTAGATGGTAGCGATCCAACTTGTATTCCATGGAATATATTCGATCCATCAAAAATCACTCAAGAACAAATCGACTATCTAACAATACCTTTATTTGCTCGCGGTGACACTAGA
This sequence comes from Pseudoalteromonas sp. A757, assembly GCF_004103285.1. Lineage (NCBI taxonomy): Bacteria > Pseudomonadati > Pseudomonadota > Gammaproteobacteria > Alteromonadales > Pseudoalteromonadaceae > Pseudoalteromonas > Pseudoalteromonas sp. A757. The sequence goes on along the minus strand of NZ_QNQN01000071.1, from coordinate 81,398 downwards.
ACAAAACAAATTAGTGGCTATGTTACTGGTGATCTTACAGAGTACGGAGTTGTAGTACCTGGTACTTCCACCGGTGTAGGCGTAGTATTTGGTCTTGAACACAGAAAAGAATCGCTAGACTTTAATCCGGATCAAGGCTTTGAGTCAGGTGACGGTGCAGGCCAAGGTGGTCCTGTTCTTGGTGTAAGTGGTGAATTTGACGTCAATGAATTCTTTACAGAACTCAATGTGCCCTTAGTTGAAGACTCTGAATTTGCTGATTATATTACATTAGAATTAGCTTATCGCTACTCTGACTATTCAACGGATAAAACAACCAACACCTATAAGGGTGCGTTTGACATTCGCGTTAATGATCAACTTGGTTTGAGAACAAGCTTCCAGCGTGCTGTACGTGCAGGTAACGTACGCGACCTATTCAGATCTGCTGGTTTAGGTTTGTTTAACTGGGAAGATCCATGTGGTGGTGACAACCCAACTCTAACCGTTGAGCAGTGTGCTAGAACAGGTCTTGATCCATCTAAATATGGTTCAAACGCACTTATCAGCCCTGCGGGCCAATATAACAGTATCACAGGTGGTAACCCAGACTTAGAACCAGAAAAGTCGGATACTATCTCATTTGGTATTCTACTATCTCCTGAAGCTATTGAAGGTTTAGACATTGCGATTGACTATTTTGACATTACTGTTGAAGATGCAATTCAAGCAATCCCTGAAGCAACAATCTTCAACCAGTGTGCAATTAATGGTAACGATGAGTTCTGTGGACTTATCAACCGCGGTAAGACTGGCTCTTTATGGTTAAGCCAGGATTCGATCACTGCTATTGATACCAACATTGGTAGCGTAGAAACAAGCGGTATTGATTTTGATGCATCTTATCGTTATACCCTACCTGATGATATGGGCCTTTTGCGCTTTAAGCTAATCGGTACATGGCTAGATAAGTTTGCAACGCAAAACTTACCAGGTGGTGATATTGATGATTGTGCTGGTCGCTGGGATAGAGCGGTATGTGAGTACCCTGTTCCTGACTTTAAGACTAACTTCTCAACGACTTGGGTAACGCCTTGGGATGCAAACGTTACAGCAACCTATCGTTATGTAAGTGAAGTGAAAGAGTTTGCACGAAATGAAAACGGTCAAGTGATCGATGGACCAGTTCCATTGACTGCCCGTGACTACGTTGACATTGCAGTCACTTGGAATGCTTCTGATAACCTGCAATTCCGTGGTGGTGTAAATAATATCTTTGATAATACTGCTCCACTAGTACCAAATGGTCCTTCAGGCCCGGCAAATGGTAACATTTACCCTGGTTTCTATGATTCTTTGGGTCGCTATATCTTCGCAGGTTTCACATTTAGACTATAATCTAAGACTCTCAAGATTTAGTCGTAATTATCAGCCCCCGCAAGTTCATAACTTGCGGGGGCTTTTTAATTGAACCTAAGCCTTGGGTAAGGAGTGGACTACCTCATTTTTTTTAACCACATTAAATTATTTCCTTATCTAGCCAGAGAGTTTTAGCGCTAAAACTGGCAGCTAAAAAACATTACTTGTCCGAAGTTCAGGTTACTTATACCAATATGCTTAATTAAGTGATCTATTTTGAGGCGAGAAAATGTTGTCGTTAACACCGATACTGCATCTTGCTATCGCAAAGGTATCTACATTCCTGTAGGTAAGGGTAAAATTTTGTTATTTAGTTGCGCTAAATAAGCAGTTTTTAACACAGTTAGCGTCAGATCAACGCTTTCAAGTTGAGCAAATATTAAGATTAATTGGTATAAATAAATTGACGGAGTAAAGAGCAATAAAGTAGAAAACATTCTTTGATTCTCAGAACAACACCGGTTGCGAGAATTAGCCAAAGCAAGCAAGTGGAAGACAACGCGTAATTTAAATTTGAGGGGTGGGAAGGTCATTGCTCTAAAAAAGGATCCTCAGCGCAGTGGGCAATAGCTTCCTAAATTAGAGCAAATAATTACTAATCTCACAAAGCAAAAGTTACTGCTTGCCAGCAGTATTCCGCTGTCGATTGAGCATATCTTTTGCCGCATGTCGATCATACTCAATCTGATCTTTTGTACGACATCTTCGTTTTGTAAATTTACTACCAGTGATAATATCTTGCTTGCAATATAGATCTTCTTGATTCTTAGCTATCGCGCTCTCATTATCATTTTTTGCCGGCTCGGTCGTTGAGTTACAACCCGACAGAAGCACCAATAGGACGACACAAATTCCTGCGATTTTCATAGTAAATCCTTTATATAATTATTATGTAAAGTACCTAAATACACTCCAGAACAGAGTGTTCAAACTTTAGTCTAATCAACATTACATAGAAAAGCAATTGCACCGACTTTAACAACGCAAATGACTAATTAGACTCTAAAAACTCCAGCAGTTCCTTTTCAGGCATAGGCTTTGCGAGCAAAAAACCCTGTACTTCATCGCAGCCAAGCTTCTGTAACACTGTCATCTGCTCTTCTGTCTCAACGCCTTCTGCAATCGTCTTCAGGCCGAGATGTTGACCTAAAGAGATGACAAGATCGGCAATTGCACCGCTATCATCATGAGGGATATCTTTAACGAAAGCACGGTCAATTTTAAGCCGTGCCAAAGGTAGTTTTTGTAAGTAGCTCAAAGAAGAGAACCCAGTACCAAAGTCATCAATTGCAACCTCAACACCAAATTCTTGTAACTCTTGAAGTGTATTAATCACCGAATTTACTTCATCCATAACCACACTTTCTGTCACTTCGAGCTCAATATGTTTTGGCTCCACATTAAACGACAAGATTGTGTCTTTTACTTGCTGCGCATAGTTCGGCACTTTAAACTGCGGTACGGAGACATTCACAGCAATACTAAGCTCACCAACCCCCTGTTGTTGCAAAGTTGCCTGCAACTGACAGGCTTGCTCTAATACCCATTGACCAATTTCAACGATAAGCCCCGCATTCTCCGCAAGAGGAACAAAAATCGCAGGGGAAATATAATTACCGTTTCCAGAAGGCCAACGTAACAAGGCCTCACAGCCAATCACCTTACGATCGGCAATAGAAAACTGCGGTTGATACCAGACCTCGAGTTTTTTCATTTCAAAGTCTTGCCTGAGCTGCCTTATTAACCCCAACTTCCAAGCCATTTTTTCTTCTAAATCTGGGGTATACCAATCCAGTGAAATACTCGACTGCTTTGCTTGGTTAAGCGCAATATAAGCAAGTTTTAAGGTTTCTATGCCTTGCGGCTGGAAGTCCTCTTGACGGCATACTCCAATATGAAAGTGCATAGTCAACAAATGCTCCCCGACATGGTAGGGTACACACAAGTTATCAATAAAAGACTCTTCATCAAATTGCGACTCAGGCATTAAAAAGCCAAACACATCCGCGCCAATTCGTGAAATTAACTGGGCCTCAGGAAACTCAATACTAATTCGTTCAGCAACCCCAAGTAACAACAAGTTCCCAACTTCTTGGCCTAAACCGTTATTGATGTCAGAAAACTGAGCAATATCTACAAGAACAAAAATGAGCGACTGCTGCTGGTTAAAGTAAGACTCTATTTTCTCGATAAAATTAGCGCGATTAGGTAGTTTGGTGAGATTATCTTTGTAAGCCACCTCACGTAATTCATTAAATAGCTTGATATTATCAAGACCAACACCAACGTTAGTCAGGAATATCTCAGCAAACTTCAATTGCGCTTCGGACGGCTCACTCTCTAGCTCTAAATAAATGGCTGCCTTTTTGTTTTTGCTTTCAAGCAAGAAGGTAATGTCGTGTGCAGTAGATTGGTGGGATTCGGTATCAATACAGTTTTGCACTTGCATGATGACACGTCCATTATCAAGCTGCTCTATACCATGGCCAAAGAACTCACGGTATTGCTCACTACCACCAAACACCCTTAAATGCATATCATCATCTAGGTAGCCACTCACTAAGCCTTCGCCTGACGCATCTAAAATATTTGCCAATTGGGCAACAACCGCAGCTGCAAAGGAGCCCATATCGGTATGACCGAGTATAGCGCGAGAAGCTGAAAGGATCTGCTCTAGTGCATGACTTTGCGCTTCGAGTTCACAAATTTGCTGATAGGAACGGATAGCGGTAAGTAAGGAAGTAACCAGTTTACTGCGAGTGAGTTCAGTCTTCATTTTGTAATCGTTGATGTCGAACTCGCGGATGACTTTTTCTTCTGGCGCGTAGCCAGGCTGACCTGTACGCATAATAATACGTACTGCCATATTTTTTATTTCTTCGCGCACTCGACGGACAACATTAAGGCCCGCGTCGTCAGTTTCCATTACCACATCGAGTAATAAAATACTGATATTATTTTGTTCTTTTAAAATCTCAATGGCTTCTTTACCCGAATAGGCATGAAAAAACCTGAGCTTTTTGCCCCAAAACTCTAAATTAGACAGTGCAAGCTTAGTGACAGAGTGGATCTCTGGGTCATCATCAACGACTAAGACATCCCAAAAAGCACTTATCGTTTCTGCTTCTTGAGTAACTTCTTCGTGCTCTGCAAACAAATAATCATCTTGCTCAGGTGCCATGTTTTACCCTTTAAATCCACACTACTTTTTAATTATAGGCACTGATTCACTCCAGTGTTTACCATCCTACAAAATATGGTACATTTTTATTATTACAGTTCTGTTCGATTAACATACATGAAATATTATAGTCGAGCATAGAACAAAATAGATGATTTAGCATACTTTTTACCAATGAGGATTCTGTATCAAACGTTTATCTACTCCCATTAGAATGTTGATGATTTTAGCACTTGTTATTGTGATTGCTGGTTTAGCGATGCCACATCATTATAAAGTGGAGAAAAGCACTGATATTTCTGCCAATAGCACAACACTCTCTCCTTTGGTGTTATCCCATTGGCCAGTACTATTTAATTGGCAAACAACTGAGGCTCTCCACTTTCGCATATTGCCGAAGAAACAGCGAGTAGGCAGCTCAGCTGTGTTAGTGCATCCTTGGGGAGAAGCTGAAATGACTATCATCAAAATCAACGAACAGAATTTAGAACTATCTTTGCATGTAGACGACGAGCACTTAGCCAAAATTAGCCTTAATTTGTTTACCACTCAGGCCGATAAACAACTGACCATCACGATTGAAGGAAGAGCCAATACACCCTTTATTGGCAGTTTTATCGCACTTTTTATGCAGCAGTATTTACCGCAAGTAACCAATTCTGCGGTGAATCATATGCATACACTGTATAAATTACGAGCTTGATATGGCAGTCAAAAATGCACAAGTAAAATCAGCCTTAGCGCTTTCGATTGAAGAAAAGCTCGGCTACCCCATGGTGAAACGGATCACACCGCTTGTCACTCAAAATGACCGTTATCAGTCTGATAAAAATAAAGACAACCAATACACGGTACGAACTGAGCACGGCACACTAAAACGCGCCCTAAAGCGTCAGCAGTTAATCAAAATCCAACGCCAGCAAAACCTCGAGGCCATTATGGGCATGGCGCTTACATTATGCCCCGAGGTTACCGCCCGAGGTCGCCCCGATCCCGATTGGTTGGAGCACTTCATCACCCTTGCAGAAGACATTGCCAATCACTCTATGCAAAAGTTGTGGGCAAAGATATTGGTAGGTGAAAGTATTACGCCAGGCACTTTTTCAATTAAAAGTTTGCAAACCCTAAAGATGATGACCCAACGTGAAGCAACCGCGTTACAAAGATGTGCACCGCTGTGTGGCTACTTAGAAAAAGAAGACAGCTACCTTATTCTTCATGGTTACTATAAAAAGCCATCTATTTTTGATTTGCTGCGTAAGGGCAGCACCGAATCCATCAACTTAAGCCAAGCTGGGCTGAATTTTCCAAATATACTTACGCTGATGGATATTAATATCCTTTATCGGCAAGAAATTGAGTCCGCGTCACTACAAAAAGGACAGTCAATGCAGTTGGTGTATTTACGCAAAAAAATGACCTTAACGGCCAAATCCAATGACTTAGTGCTGAGCTATTACAAGTTGACGCAAACCGGAGACGAGCTTAAAAAATTACTCCAAAGCCCAATCAATAAACAATACAAGCAACTTGTAGAAAAGGCCTTTGAAAGCGAATTTTCTCTCGAGTGGGAAGATAGATAAGAAAACTGTTTTATACCAGTTGTATTAAGTAAATGATCTATCTTGAAGCGGGGAAATAGCTTTAGTAGCAAGGCAAAAATTTTGCTATTTAGTTGTTCTAAATGAGAAATTTTTAACGAAGCTAATATGCTATTTCACCCTTCAAATTGATTAGAGAATTAATTCAATTGGTATTATTTATACCATACAGATAAAAACGGCTTGGTCGATCACTCGTACCAAGCCGCTAGAGGAGTAAACTACACTATTTTAGAAATGTAGTTGGATCCCTGCAAATGGACCTGAGACATCCAAATCAGTGTAGATATCGTCAATATCATCTAGCTCTAGTACCATAGAGCGGTAACCCACTTTTACCGCAACATCAACAGCCATATTGTCGATAAACTCATAAGCGATACCAATTTGATAATCTTGGATTTTGCTGTCATCAATTGCCAGCATGCTGCCTTCAGCAAAAACACTTAGCCCTGTAAGTGGTAAACCCACTTCACCGCGCAAATAACCCAGAGGAACAAAGCCTGAGAATTCAACTTCTTCTGTGCGTGTTTGACCATTTGCAGTACCAGTTACCATGATAGAACCGTCAAACTGCTTAAAGTTCACACCAAAGTCTAACGTCAACAAGTCATTGTCTAGCACTTCGTAATACAATGTATAGTCGATGTGGTTTAGATCTGCGTTTGTTGTCGCGTCAGTACCTACTGTATAAACTTGACCACCAAAGTCAAAAGACTCTGTTAACGTCGTTTGACCATTTAACTCAAGCTCGGTATAGCGTAACTTGATATTTGGTACTAGCGGCACTGGGTGCTCAAGTGCAGCATAAAAACTCGTAAAAGTTTCATCGTCAAAGTTAAAGGTTTGCATATTGCCTTTTTCAGCAAAGCTACCTTCGGTTTCGGTATCCCACCCTTCTGCACCGACATAAAGCCCGAGTACCGTATCTGCATGTGCAGCAGGTGCTAAGCACGCGAGAGATAATGCCGCTGCTAAAAAGTGTTTTTTCATGATGTTATCCTTGCGCTAAAAGTTCACTAAGTTCTATGAGAGCCGCATTGGCTCGCGAAATATAATTTGCCATGACCAGAGAGTGGTTTGCGACCAAGCCGAAGCCACTGCCGTTTAATACCATAGGGCTCCATACCGTCTCTTGAGTCGCTTCTAACTCTCTGATGATCTGCTGTAGGCTGACAAGTGCATTTTTCTTTTCGAGCACAGGTCTAAAGTCATGCTCTACCGCTTTCATATAGTGTAGTAACGCCCATGTGGCGCCTCTGGCTTCATAGAATACATCATCAATCTGCCACCACGAAGTTTTCACCATATTATGGCTTGGCGTCATGGTTGCTTGATCGGCTGCCGAATCTCCAGCTAAATCGGTATTTAATCTGTCTTGACCTACACTTGCACTTAACCTTTGACTTAAGCTGCCCATGCGCTTTTCAGCTTCTTTTAGCCAAGCTCTCAAGTTATCAGCACGCGCATAAAACTGACTGTCGCGGTTACTGTTATCAGAAATTTGCGTCAAATACTGACGCAACAAATCATTGCCTTTTTGATATTCACCCTCAGCACTTGGCCACATCCACGCTGTTGAACTGATATTAAACTGTGGCTGAGCTAGCTTTAAACTTGGGTGCTCTGTCGATTGAGACTGTGAACGACTAAAGTCTTTACGCATCGAAAGCGTAAGATCTCGTGTCATCTCAAGCACGCCGTACTCCCAAGCGGGCATGTTATCCATCATTACGCTTGGCGGCATCATGTCGTTCGACAAGTAACCACCTGGCTTATTTAAAAGCGTATCTGTCACTTTAATCAAGGTATGTGTCGTTACATATCCAGTGACTAATGTATTGCCATTTTTCTGTGCATCCGCTTTTGCAGCCGCGACGACGTCAAACTGTTCTGGTTCCACACTCCAATACACGGCTATAACATAGCCCAGAAGTATGACAGCGATAATGCCAGAGATGATTTTTCCCGAATGATTTCCCATTTAATACCTCACTGTTTTTAGTGATGAGAGTGATGTCCTGCGTTTGATTTTTCTTTACCACCAAACATATCTGCAAGTGCGACGACTTCCGCCATGGTGAAGATCCTATCGCCATCAGCAAAATATAGCGTAAGCTTACGCTTCTCACCGACTTTTAATGTTTCTACTGGTTCAAACACCATTAAGTGATAACCACCAGGCTGAAATGTCACTGACTTACCCGCGGGAATAGCGAGCTCGTCAACACGTTGCATTTTCATCATATCTTCTTTATGAATATGCTCGTGAATTTCAACACGCTTAACGCCTTCGAGCGCAGCTTTAACCAGCACTTTATTTTGCTGCGTTGGGTTTTCAATAACGAGATAACCTGCAGTAGATGGCGCTGCCGGTAAAAATGCACGCACGGTGGCATTGTGAACAGAAAGTTGCTCCGAACCATGATGATGTTCACCTTGTTCATGCTCTTGATGAGCTGAAGCGTTAAAGCCGATAAAAGTTGATAAAGCAAAAATTAAGGTTTTGATTACACTTGATTTCATGTTGGCTTTCCTTGGATTTATAACTGCAAATAACTATATCACAGATCCCAATTTAGCGTGTTTTTTATCTCCTACCGCCAACAAAAACCCACTGCTCACACTTTTGCTTGAGCAGATTTGTCTACCACTAACCACACAATTGCAATAATACAGATGAGTGGAAATAGTACTATCAGCGAATTAAATAGCAATGTCATTACTAGCCCAATGAACACAATAAGGAGCAGCCCTAAAATACCTGCGCTCAAGAGTGCTCCTAGCACCACCAGCGCTACAATTGCAAATAGCAACGTGAGTATTTCAAAGCCAAACCAACCTAGGTCAAATCCCATATCGAGTTGCAGATCGCTGATGTCTAACCATATTAGTGGCAGCGACACCCAAGATAGCGCCAATAAAAATACCAGCGCTAATAATATACCGGCCACGACTTTCATAGTGCCTACCTCGTCGCCGTTACTTAGTTTTCGTATTGCGTTTTTGGCATTGCAAACCAAGCGACGCCATACGCCAATAACACCAACATTGGAAACTTAAAAAACAGCAATACCGTTAGTAAACGCGTTAACCAAATTGGCATATCAAAACGTTGTGCTAGTTGCGCACATACGCCACCAATTTTCTTTGAACTATTCATTTGAGACAGTGTTGATTGATATCTATTTTTCATCTTTATCCCCTTTCGCTTTGATTGCTCAGTTCGTTGCAGTGGGCGAGCCTAGCTCGCCATTTTTTGCTTCAGTTGGGCTAATTCATCGTCAATTTGTTGCTGCTTTTGCTCATCTTCAAAGCGCTGCCATACATCGGGCTGCCCTAAGTCATAGGATTCGACTTCAGCTTCAAGGCGCGCCACCTTACGTTCTAACTCATCGAACTTGCGCGTTGCAGAGCGCATGTCGTCACTATTCAGCGTTTGTTTGACGGTTAGTCTTGCCTTACCAGCTTCCAAGCGACGCAACATCGCCTTTTCTTTTGCCTTTAATTGCTGAATTTTGCTTTGCAACTTGTCCGCATCTGCGCTGAGTTTTTCCAGTGCAGGCGTTAGATCATCAATTTTTTGCTGTGCTTCTTGTGCTTTTTCGGTTTCTCGCTGTTTTTGCTCAAGGGCTGAGCGGGCAAGATCTTCACGACCTTTTTCAAGGGCGTGTTCGGCTTTGCTTTGCCACGTTGCCGCAGCTTTATTTGCTTGCTCAACTTGACGCTGTGCTACTTTTTGTTGGCAAATAAGCTCAGCTGCCGTTGCCCGACAATCAGATAGCGCTTCTTCTAAATCACGCACTAACTGAGTGGCCATTTTTTGTGGGTCTTCTGCTTTGTCTAGTAACGCGTTAAGTTCTGCTTTGATAAGATCTTCAATTCTGTTGATGATGGTCATTGTTCGGCTCCTTTTTTAATATAGTTAGACTATTCCAAGAGCCGTGCCAAAAATAAAAACAAAATTAAATCATTGAGTTAAGATTATTTGAAAAGAAAAATAGATTTATCGAGCGACATTAAATAGTGAAAAAGACGATAAAATCGTCTTTTTCACACACAGGATTGAGCTAGCGCATTTTATACTTCGGGTACAAAAGATAGCGCCTTTTCCATCACTTCAATGCCAGCCTCTTTTTTGTGACCATTTTCTGATAAATGACGACGGAAACCACGAGCACCGGGCTGGTTTTGAAAAATACCCAACATGTGACGCGCAATGTGCCAAAAGTTTGCACCATTCGACATTTCACTTTCAAAGTAGTCATACATGCTTCTTACCACCTGATGACGCGTTTGCGTAAACGCAGCTTCGCCATACAATAGCTCATCAACCTGTGACAACATAAACGGGTTGCTGTAAGCTTCACGGCCAACCATTACACCGTCAAGGTGAGCCAAATGATGCAGGCATTCCTCAAGAGTTTTAACACCACCATTAATACTGATATGCAGATCTGGATAATCTTTCTTTAATTGATAAACACGAGGATAATCTAATGGTGGGATCTCCCGGTTTTCTTTCGGGCTTAAGCCTTGCAACCATGCTTTACGGGCATGAATGATAAAGTCATCACAGCCCACTGCCTGCGAGGCTTCAATCAACGCCGTAAGAAACTCATAGGAATCTTGTTCATCAATACCAATGCGCGTTTTTACCGTTACCGGAATATTCACTTCTGCCTTCATCGCCGCCACACAATCAGCAACGAGCTGAGGCTCAGCCATTAAACACGCCCCAAAGCGACCATTTTGCACGCGATCTGACGGGCAACCCACATTTAGGTTTACCTCACTGTAGCCATATTGCTCAGCACGCTTAGCACACTCAGCCAACGCTTTAGGATCAGAACCACCCAATTGCAACGCCACCGGCAACTCATGCGCACCAAACGCCAAATAGTCCCCTTTGCCAAAAATAATCGCACCTGTGGTGATCATTTCAGTATAAAGCACCGCATGTTTAGTCAGCTTACGGTGAAAGGTTCTGCAATGTCGATCCGTCCAATCCAGCATGGGTGCAACGCTAAAGCGGCGAAAGGCATCAACACAGTGGTTAGGTGTTTGTGGCTCAAAGGGTGGAGTTGGTTGTTGGCTCATGGTATGACTTTCTCAATCAGATTTGCTATCAGCGAGCTGCACTAACTATCTATAGCAGTACATAGCTCAAATAGGTGATTGCGTAGTATACCGCAGCTTCTAATACTTCGTTAAGTATAGATAGTAATTTATTGCCAATAGTAAATAACCTGAGCTTCGGATAATTTATGCCTTTCTAGCAGCCTGTTTTTGCGCTAGACAAGGAAATAATTTAATATAACTTTAAAAACAATGACTTAGCTCATTTCTTATCCAAACCTCAGGTTAAATACAAAAAAGCCGCAAGTAATTGAGCTTGCGGCTTTCGATTTGTTTAGGCTGCCGTCACAGTCTTATGGTGAGTTAAAGATACTCCTTCACTTCCGCTACTTTATTTTTTGCGAACTGACTGTTTGGGTTTATTGCAAGTAACTGCTGATAGTGCGCCAGTGCTTTCGCATATTGCTTGTTTAACTCATACGCTTGCGCGATGCTGTTATGGTAATATGGCTGCTCGTTATTTTGCGTCAGCGCAAACTTAAAGATTTCGATACCATTATTAACTTGGCCATCTTCAACAAGCTTATTGCCCCACTCCACCAAGATCTCTAAATCATACATTACACCGGTATCTTGCTGCGCTTTTGCAAACATAGCCGCAAAGTCGGCAAAGCCTTGTTTATCTGTAAGCTGCTTTAAGTACGCCATCGGCTGGTAGGCCTTTTGCTTACTAGCGTCGTTAAAGTTGGGAATATAGTAAGCGGCAATATCATCAACAAACTCAATGGGTAATCCACCCAACAGGTTAGTAAGCACAATCACCGAAACCTTGTCTTCAGGGTAGGCGATCACTGTAGTCGCATTACCACCGCTTGCGCTGATTGCTGGGTGATATTTACGCTGAACCACTTGCCAGCCCATTGCATAACCGTTTTCTTTGTTGTTAAAGGCTTCTGTACGCTCGTTGTTCAGCTTAACTGGCGTCCATAGCATATCTAACTCTTTAACCAGCTCGCCTTGTTGTAGTGATACAACATAGTTAGCTAGTTCCGTTGCGGTTGAACTCATTCCCGCTGCGGTTCTCAACATATAAGGGAATTCCCCGTAAAAGTTTTTGTAATTCCCCTCTCCTAAATGAATATATTGGCGAGCCTGGTTTGGCACCATAAGTTCAAGATAATCAAAACCTGCCTGCGCGGTTTTTGGCATATTGGCACGTGCTAACTGCATCTTGGTAATAAAAGCAGGAAACCCTTCAGGTGCATATCTATCAATAATCTTACCCAAAATCACATAGCCGGTTTGGTTATAACGAAAACGCGAGTTAGCTGTAAATTGAAGAGGCTGCTTTTGCGCTGCTTGCCATGAGGCTTCCGCATCATTCGGTACAATGGTTTCTAGGGCATAATTTGATGCTAGGATCGGCGGCAGACCTGCGGTATGACCCATTAATTGGTTAATTTTGAGTTGCTGCCAAGTCTTTGGTAAATCGGGTAAGTGCTTACCAATTTCATCGTCAATATTTAGATAACCTTGTTCAGCGAGCTGTACAATCGCAACACCGGTAAACGCCTTTGTCATCGAGTTAATCGGAAATAACGTCTGCTCGGTCACAGGCACTTGATGCTGTAAATCTGCAAAACCATAACTTCCTTGCTTAATGATTTTATCGTCTTTAACTACGGCTAACTGTAATCCGGGAATATGCCTTTCTTTCATGAGGGTTTTGATCAGCTTGTCTATCGACTCAGCCTTCACTAAGGATGAAAATAATGCCGACCACAATAGCGTGCCAAACCATAAAATGGTTGATAATAAGACTTTGTTGTTCTTGTACATGATAGTTCCATTACTCATTTTCGTTTGAGAGATGGCTCTATCTTTCCAAGTATTGTACCAACCTTAAAAGCCATTAATTATCAGCAACTTAAATAAATTCAACGAGAAAACACAGGTGAATAAATTAACGAAAAGTGGTGAGATATACAAATAAATGGCGTTTTTAACAAGGTAATCGTGAGGTGATAAAGTGGAAGTCTCAAGCGTAAACATCTCATGTTGGGATGTTTACGCTTGAGGTGTGAGTCAGCCTATAAGCCGGGTTCTGTTCACTCCCGAAGGAGATCGATAATCATTCGTCTAGGCCTAGGATCGCTCCTAGGCTCGAGCAACCTACCCGGTTCCGATGCGGGCCACACCATAAGGAACCCTATTTGGTCTTGCTCCGGGTGGAGTTTACCTTGCAACCAACTGTTACCAGTGGCCCGGTGCGCTCTTACCGCACCCTTTCACCCTTACCGGTCCCGAAGGACTTAGGCGGTCTCCTCTCTGCTGCACTTGTCGTAGGCTCACGCCCCCCAGCTGTTAGCTGGCACCCTGCCCATTGGAGCCCGGACTTTCCTCCCCCTGATCATTTTCGTCACAGGCAGCGATTATCCGGCTGACTCAGGCGGGCGATTATACGCACTTTAATACAATAACGCACGCGATAAATTGCGTGTATTACGCTTCTCGCTCAGCAATGATAGCCTTATACAAGGCGTTCTTTTTTAGCCCTAAATATTCAGCTGCCACGCCGCAGGCCTTCTTCAATGGCATTTCAGGTTCTAGTAACTCAATCAGCTTTTTTGCTTCTGGCGTTAATGCCTGTTCATCTCTTTGTTCACCAGGTAGCATCAACACCAGCTCACCTTTTTGCTTTTCAGGCGTTGCGGTTAAAAACTCAATGAGCTCAGTAACCGTGCCACTGAAAAAGGTTTCGTAGGTTTTGGTCAGTTCTTTAGCAAAAACGACTTGTTGTGTTTCGCCCAGCGCGATTTTCATATCTTCTAGACTCGCCATAATGCGGTGGGTGCTTTCGTACAAGATACTCGTGATGCCAGAGGCGACTGCATCTTTAAAAAATTGCTGACGCGCTTGGCTTTTTGCAGGTGAAAATCCCACGAATTGGAATTTATCTGTTGGTAAGCCTGAACAACTCACCGCAGCAATGGCGGCACACGCGCCAGGAACGGGAGTCACAGTAGCACCTGCTTCACGGCAGAGGTTTACCACGGCATAGCCCGGATCGCTGATAAGCGGCGTACCCGCATCAGACACTAGCGCGATGTCTTTACCTTCGTTTAACCAATCTAAAATTTGCTGCGCTTTTTGCTTCTCGTTGTGATCATGCAGTGCAAAAGTTTTTGCTTTAATGCTAAAGTGGCTCAATAATTTACCGGTGTGGCGCGTATCTTCGGCAGCGATTAAATCGACCTGACTTAACACTTTCAGTGCACGTTCACTGATGTCATCTAAATTACCTATTGGTGTCGCTACAATATGTAGGGTGCCGATTTTGTTTTCGTTGTGAAGATTAGCCATTGAGCTCTCCAATATCAGTCAGTAAGATATCCACTCAGTCGTGAAAAAGAAGGTTTGCCTGTGCAGTTTAAAAAGATAGCGCTTTTAGTTGCCATATTGTCGGGGTTATCCGCTTGTAGTACAAGCACAAATGTCACCAAATCCGCCCAAGAAACTAAAACAACTAAAGCCGTTAGCCAATCGGATGACAATGCCGCGTCGTTATTTGCAAAGGCGCAGACTAAAGAAGGCGTTGCCAAAATCCAATTGCTATATGCAGCCAGAGACGCTGCTATCTTAGAAAAAGACTGGCAAATGTTAGAGCAAATTGGTTTAGCGATGGAAGCAAAAGCCAGTGTTGATCATATTCAAAACAAATTATACATCGCACTTGCTCGCAAAGAATTGTCGCAGTATGCCAATGCGTTAGCCATCCTGAACACACTAGAAGGTAGGCTCAACACCCCTGAACACCAAGCTTGGTATGAGTATTTACTGGGTAGCATTTATGCCTCTCAGCAACTACCAAAAAAAGCGTTGGTTGAGTATTTTAAAGCGGCCGATATTGCCAATGAACATAACTTAGCGGTGGCCGGGTTACACGAAGAGATTTGGCTCGCGCTACAGCAGCTATCAAGTTACGCCCTAGAGCGCTTTGATTCTGGCTCTGTTTTACAACGTGGTTGGGTGACGCTAGCTAAGTATCAACAAATTTATTTGGGTTCGAGCGTCCAGCTCGACCAAGCTATGAATAATTGGCGTCGTCGTTTTACTAATCACCCTGCGGTTGCTTTGCTGCCTAAAGATTTACAAGGCGCGGTTGCACTTGAACCTTACCAAGTTAAAAGACTTGCGGTGTTGTTACCACAATCAGGTGCGAGCGAGCGACTCGGTACAGCGCTTAAAAATGGTTTCTTGGCTGCTACTGACGAAGGGACGATTGAAGAGGTCTTCTTCATTGATGAAATGGCATCCGAATCTGAAATAGTAACGCAACTTGCTGAGGCAAATGTCGATTTTGTCATTGGTCCATTATTAAAATCCAACGTTGAAAAACTACTCGCAGATAAAGGTTTTGCGGCTTACCCAACTTTGTTTTTAAATGCACGCGAAACGCTTACGCCTAGCAGTAGTGAACAGTACTTTTTTGCGCTTAACCCAGAGCATGAAGTCGAGCAAGCAATGAAGCACTTTCTTGCTAAAGGCTATAAAAAGCCCATGTTACTGGCTCCAGCAAATGCCTCTGGTAAGCGGTTGATTGAGCATTTTGATCAAGGTTGGAAACGCTATAGTGAGACTAAGCCGGAAGTAGGTTATTACACTAATAGTAAAAATATGGCGGATGTCATTACCGATATTTTAGAGGTGGACGCTTCAAAGTCACGTACTCGCGTCATTAAGAGCCTATTTCGTAAAGAGGTCAAAAGCGAAACACGCTCTAGACGCGACATTGATGCCATCTATATTCTTGGCGATGCTATGGAAACCCGATTGCTCAAGCCTTATTTAGACGTCAATGTCAGTACGTTTGCCGACCGGATCCCATTGTATGCGAGCTCTCGCAGTTATAGTAAGCAAATCGATGTCACTGATAAGGGGGATTTAGAAGGACTTTATTTTACCGAGCAACCTTGGATGCTGCCGGGTGCTGTTGAAAAAGCACCGCTTCGAGATACCTATCAATCTTTATGGCCTGAACAGGCCGATTTAGAACAGCGCTTGTTCGCGATGGCATATGACGCCACGAATTTAGTCCCAGAGCTGCGGCAACTAGCTTGGCTCTCGGGTAAAAGTTTTGATGGCTTAACCGGCCAGCTCAGCATACGCGGTGGCAGTGATGTAGTGCGAAAGCTCAGTTGGGCACAATATCGTAATAAACAAATTCGTTTGGTGAGCTTGGATGAACAGCCTCCACTACCATTATTTATGCAACAAGAGAAACCTGTGGGAGACTCTTTGATCAGATAGGATATCTGGATGTTTAAAGGACTATTTAGCAACACACGGAGTAAGGGCGAGCATTTTGAGTTGATTGCGGAGCAATTCTTGGTAAAACAAGGATTAACCCCCGTCACCAGAAACTATCTCTGTAAATACGGAGAGATAGATCTGATTATGCGAGAGTCGCAAACCTTAGTGTTTATTGAAGTAAAGTATCGCGATAGCAGCCACTTTGGTGGCGCAATTAACGCACTATCAAAAACTAAGCTTCAAAGATTAAAGCGTAGTATTTATAATTATTTAGCACAGCAAAATTTGCATAACACGCAACTTAGAGTCGACTTTGTTGCCATTCAAGGGGCCGATCCCCCTGAAATAAACTGGATTAGAAATATTTTTTAGCATGCAAGAATCTATAAAATCTATATTTACAGAGTCAATTCAAGCGCAGATAGCGGCAGGCGAAGTATTGCCTAAAGCGCTAGAAACCGCAGCGATGACCATGGCTCAGAGCCTGATCAATGGCAATAAAATCATCTGCTGCGGCGCGCCAAGTAATCATATGTTGGCGCACCACTTCGCAACCATCTTAAGCAACTTTTACGAAACAGAACGCCCGTGTCTGCCCGCGATTGCACTAACGAATGAGCAATATAATTTAGCGTCACCAGAAAATGGCAAAGCCAGAGAGCGCTTTGCCAAGCAAATACGCGCATTTGCGCAGCAAGGAGACTTGCTAGTGGCGTATGCCATAAACGGGCAAGAAAAGGCGGTTATTGGCGCAGTGGAAGCGGCTCTTACTAGAGATATGAAAGTCATTGCGCTAGTTGGCGATGATGGTGGTGAAATAACCGGTCTGTTAGGCCCACAAGATGTCGAGATCCGGATCCCAAGTAAACGCCCAAGCCGGATAATCGAGTCACAACTATTCAATACTCACTGTTTAAGTGAGCTAATCGACGCAATTTTATTCCCTCAGGACGAAGTATAATGATGAGAATAACCTCTTTACTTGCCGCCATCTTGTTACTACAAGGGTGTGCTGCTGCGGTAGTTGCTGGTACAGCCGGTGCGGTCTCTGCTGCAAATGATAGGCGCACTATCGGTGCGCAAATTGACGATAACAATATCGAGATTAAAGGCACGCTTGCTATCAAAGAGATTAAGCGCCTTGCAGATCATGCCAACATCACACTGGTGAGTGTTAATGGCGTAGTACTAATGATTGGTCAGGTCACCAATCAAGAAATGAAAACGGAAGCTGAGCGTGCGCTACAAAACGTTGCAGGGATTAAGCAGGTACATAACCAGTTAAGAATAAGCTCAAATATAGGTATCACAACGCAAACACATGATACTTGGCTGACCTCTAAGGTTAAAACCAAATTACTCGCTGCCGACGAGGTCAATGGTGCAAATATTAAGGTCGTTACCGAGAATGCAGAAGTGTTCTTAATGGGCTTAGTCTCTAGGCAAGAAGCAAACTCCGCGGTAGAAATCGCCAGGAATATTAATGGTGTAAAACGTGTGATTAAAGCCTTTGAGTACATATGATACCAATAATGTATAGCCATAAAAAAACCTGCATTCGCAGGTTTTTTTATTTTATCACTCGAAGGTGAGAACCTTTTTTCTTTTCAGGTTCAGGCTTAGTCTCTGGCGCTTGTGAGACTTCAGTCTCTTCCGCCAAATCTAGCTCTTCATCTTCAAAGACTTCTTCTTCAGGTGTAAATACCGTGCCCTCACCATTTTCTCTGGCATAGATAGCCAATACCGCACCGTTAGGTACGTATACTTGCATTGGCTGACCACCAAACCGAGCATTAAAGCTCAGTGCTTGGTTATCCATAGAGAAATTCGTCACAGCAGATGGGCTTACGTTCAACACAATCTGCCCTTCTTGCACAAACTGTGTTGGAACCTGTACCGAGGGGAAGTCCGCGTTCACCACTAAATGCGGCGTACATTCGTTATCGACAATCCACTCGTAAAAAGCGCGTAGTAAGTAAGGACGATTAGACGTCATTACGATCTGATCTCACGCTCAGCATCAGTTAGCGATGCTTGGAATGAGTCACGCTCAAATAAACGTAGCATGTATTCTTTTAGCTCTTTGCTACCGGCGCCATTCAGCTCAATACCAAGCTGTGGTAAACGCCAAAGTAGTGGAGCTAAATAACAATCTACTAAGCTGAACTCTTCACTCATGAAGTAAGGTGCTTCATTGAAGATAGGTGCTACAGCTAGTAGAGCTTCGGTTAACTCTTTACGAGCTTGTGCAGCTTCATCACCGCCCGCAGAAACCTTTTCAGCAAGTGAATACCAGTCAGTTTCAATGCGGTGCATCATCAAACGACTACGACCACGCATTACCGGATATACAGGCATCAGAGGAGGATGCGGGAAGCGCTCGTCTAGATACTCCATAATGATATTCGCTTGGTACAAACCAAGCTCACGATCGATTAGCGTAGGAACAGTACCATACGGGTTAATCTCATGTAGAGCTTCTGGTAAGTTGTCCTTTTCAGCCTGATGAATATCAACACTTACACCTTTCTCAGCAAGTACGATACGTACCTGGTGACTGTACATACAGTTTGACCCAGAAAAAAGTGTCATTACAGGGCGCTTATTGGCAGCAACGGCCATGCCTACCTCCATTAAAAAACTAAAAGTAATTAAATCACTTTAAACAGCAAAAGGGGCGAACGCCCCTATTGCAAAAATTACCTTTGAATATTCAAATTAATGAACATCTCTCCAGTATTCTTTCTTCAAGAAGAATGCCAGGATGAAGAAGATAACTAAGAAACCAATAACCTTAATACCTAAAGCTTCTGACTCCAGGCGAGAAGGCTCACCTACATAAGCTAAGAAGTTTGTCAGGTCACGTGCTGCTTGGTCATATTCATCAACACTCATCTCACCACTACCATCTGTTTCAGTACCGACAACTTTGGTGACGGTTTTCATGACTTTTTCGCCATTTTCAACCACTTCAACTTCATGCTCTTCAGTGATTGGAGTTGGCAAGCCTTGCAACTCTTGTAGTACGTGAGGCATGCCCACCAATGGGAAAACAATGTTGTTTACACCAAATGGGCGAGACTCATCTTTATAGAATGATTTCAAGTAAGTATAGATGTAGTCCGGTGACTTAACACGAGAGATAAGTGTTAAGTCTGGTGGAGCAGCACCAAACCACTTTGCTGCATCATCTTTCGCCATAGAGTTTTTAATATGGCTACCCACTTTAGAACCATCGAAAATAAGCGTTTCTTGACCAATATCTGTTGGAATACCAATATCACGGAAAGTACGCTCATAACGCTGATACTGCATCTGGTGACAGCCAAGGCAGTAGTTCATAAATAACTTAGCGCCACGCTGTAAAGATGCTTTATCTGTTAGGTCATTATTTGCTTCCATCAAAGGTACTGATGGACCCGCTGCCATCGATAACGTTGGCAACAATGCGAATAAACCGATTACTAGCTTTTTCATCATTTCGTCAACCTCGTTGGTAGTGGCTTCGTCTTCTCATTTTTACTGTAGAAGAATAGCAATACGAAGAACATGAAGTAAGTTACTGTCGTAATTTGCGACAATAGCGTTTTAAAGTCAGTTTGCGGTGTTGCACCAATCCAACCAAGGATAACAAAAGTGACAACAAACTGAGCAATGTTCAACTTATGGAAGCCACAGCGGTAGCGAATCGAACGAACAGAACCACGGTCAATCCAAGGCAATAGTGCCAATGCTACAATTGATGCACCCATCGCAAGTACGCCGATTAGCTTATCAGGGATTGCACGAAGGATCGCATAGAATGGCGTAAAGTACCAAACTGGGAAAATGTGCTCTGGCGTTTTCAGCGGGTTTGCTGCTTCGAAGTTTGGCGCTTCAAGGAAGAAACCGTTCATTTCTGGTGCGAAGAAAACAATTGCACAGAAGAAAATTAAGAAGCCAGCAACACCTAAGACATCTTTTACTGTGTAGTAAGGGTGGAATGGAATTGCATCCACAATATCTTTTTTGTCAGTGTAGTATTCATGGAATTTAAATTTAGGTTTGTCTTCCTCAGCCACAGAGCCTTTCTTACGCTTGATCTCAACACCGTCTGGGTTGTTCGATCCTACTTCGTGAAGTGCAACAATGTGAAGGAATACCAAGATAACCAGTACTAATGGTAGGGCAATAACATGTAGTGCAAAGAAGCGGTTAAGCGTTGCACCTGAAATAACGTAGTCACCACGGATCCAAAGCGTTAAGTCATCACCAATTACAGGGATTGCACCGAATAATGAAATGATTACCTGAGCACCCCAGAAAGACATCTGGCCCCAAGGAAGTAAGTATCCCATGAATGCTTCAGCCATTAGCGCTAAGAAGATAAACATACCAAACAACCATAGAAGTTCGCGTGGCTTTTGGTAAGAACCATAAATCATACCGCGGAACATATGGAGATAGACCACCACGAAGAACGCGGACGCGCCAGTGGAGTGTAAGTATCGCAATAACCAACCATATTCAACATCACGCATGATGTATTCTACTGATGCAAAGGCACCTTCAGCAGAAGGAACAAAGTTCATAGTCAGCCAGATACCAGTCACAATCTGGTTTACCAATACTAAAATGGCGAGTGAGCCAAACAAGTACCAGAAGTTAAAGTTCTTTGGCGCTGGGTATTGAGCAATATGCATATTCCAGACGCGAGTCATTGGAATACGAGCATCGATCCAATCAACAACTTTGCCCACTACGCCCGTATTTTCTGCTTTATCTACATTTACAGACATTATGCAACCCCTTCTTCTTCACCTACCAAAATAGTAGTGTCGTCAATAAAGGTATACGGTGGGATCTCTAAGTTTAGAGGCGCAGGTACGTTTTGGAATACGCGACCCGCCATATCAAACTTCGAACCGTGACAAGGACAGAAGAAACCACTATCAGTGCCTTCTACTTTTTCGCCAAAACTTCCGTTAAGGAAAGATGGTGAACACCCTAAGTGAGTACAAATCCCAACAGCGACGAAGATCTCAGGTCGCTTAGAACGAAAACCGTTCTGCGCAGACGCCAACTGTTGTGGCTCTTCAGAGTTAGGATCACGAAGTTGGTCTTCGTGTTGCTTCATTTGTTCTAGCATTTTTGGTGTACGATTAACAATCCAAACAGGTTTGCCTCGCCACTCAACACGAATAAGTTGTCCAGACTCAAGTTTGCTGATATCTACTTCTACAGGCGCACCTGCAGATTTAGCTCGCTCACTTGGATTCCAGGACGCAATAAAAGGAACAGCAGCTCCAACCGCACCAACGCCACCTACAACAGAGGTAGCGATAGTTAAAAAGCGACGTCGGCTGTTGTCTACAGGCGCATTGCTCATCCACTTATCTCCACTTGATTCCCAACACTTGCTATATTGAGAACATCAGTTACAGCAGGTTAATTTAAGAAATTACAAAATAGACGCGATCATAAATAAATACCTTGATTAAAACAAGGTTATTCCAGATCCATGCCCGAATAAACCCGCAGATAATCATCTATGATTACTTCGAGCATGAAACCGCGTATTCATGATATCGCGTCTGACACAACAATATACTGACTAAGATCAACCCCCGACTAAGGATACGCACCAAATCGCATGACTGGATCTCAGGTCTTTCTACTTGCTCCGCCAATTGTAGCAAAAAAAACCGCCAAGTTACCGCTCGATTTGCACTAATTATTATATTTATTGAACTTTTTTAACTCGATGCGATATTTTTGAGCGAAATTGAAGGAAATCTCAAGAACAAGCTTACTCCAATTGCTGAGTTCCACAGTATTAAAAACAAAAAACCCAGCATAAGCTGGGTTTTTGAATTCTTGAAACGTAATAAATTAACGCTTAGAGAACTGTGTCTTCTTACGTGCTTTCTTAAGACCAACTTTCTTACGCTCAACTTTACGAGCATCACGAGTAACAAAGCCAGCTTTACGTAGAGTTGGACGTAGTGACTCGTCAAACTCCATTAGTGCACGTGTGATACCGTGACGGATAGCACCCGCTTGACCAGTTGTACCACCACCTGCAACAGTGATGTATAAGTCAAACTTTTCTGTCATTTCAACTAACTCTAGAGGCTGACGAACAACCATGCGAGAAGTTTCACGACCGAAGAACTCTTCTAAAGAGCGCTTATTGATTACGATGTTGCCAGTGCCTGGGCGTAGGAATACGCGAGCACTTGAACTTTTACGACGACCTGTACCGTAGTATTGATTTGCCATGATAGTGCTCCTTAAATGTCTAGAACCTGAGGCTGCTGTGCAGCGTGGTTGTGCTCGTTACCAGCGTAAACTTTAAGTTTACGGAACATTTCACGACCTAGAGGACCGCGAGGTAACATGCCTTTAACCGCTTTCTCGATGATCATTTCAGGCTTTTTAGCTTGAAGTTTCTCAAAGTTGATAGACTTAAGGCCACCTGGGTAACCAGAGTGAGCATAGTACATTTTGTCCTGAGTTTTATTACCAGTTACAGTAACTTTCTCAGCGTTGATTACGATGATGTAATCACCAGTGTCAACGTGTGGAGTGTACTCAGCTTTATGCTTACCGCGAAGGCGACGAGCGATTTCAGTAGCGATGCGACCTAAAGTTTTACCTTCAGCGTCAACTACGTACCAGTCACGTTTTACAGTTTCTGGTTTAGCAACAAACGTTTTCATTATAAAAATCCAAAGTTTTCAATTTTAAAACCACAGGCAGTCCTTGGACTACCGCTCTACTTGTATTTGCTTTAACCCCTTCGAGTTTAAGACTTTTATGCCGCTCAAGTCAGTGGCTAAGCCGACGAGGGCAATAGAACGCAACGTGGCAGGCCGCGGATTATAGCAAGCCTTCTGGGTGAAAACCAGCGCTTGGTGCTTTTTTCTACAAGAAAATCTGAAGAATTTCGAAAAAAATCGAAAAGGCAAAAAATCCAACGAAACGATGACGTATGCGTAAAACGGACTTATTCAAATACGATGTTTACCACCCCATGTCGAACAAGTCCTCTTAACAGAAAAGTAATTGCCGTTAGGCTAAGTGCTCTTTTGCTAAATATTCATGGGATTGCATTTCTTGCAAACGGCTTATGCAGCGTTTGAACTCAAAATTCAGCGTGCCATCGGTATAAAGTTCAGTAATAGGCGCCGCCGCCGAGATGATAAGCGTCACATTTCGCTCGTAAAATTCATCCACAAGCGCAATAAAACGTCTTGCAGCATCATCGTTTTGCTGGCCCATTTGCTTCACATTAGACAAGATAACAGTGTTATATAACCGGCTGATTTCCATGTAATCCACTTGCGAACGAGCGGTTTCACATAGCGCAGGAAAGTCAAACATAACGATACAGTCAGACACCATTCGAGTTTGGATCATCCGACCTTCAATCTCGATTGCTTTGCCAGCAGTACCCGGCTCTGGAGACAATTTGTTAAAGTAATCGAATAAGTTTTCATCAGCTTGCTTATCAAGCGGACTGTGAAAAATTTCCGCTTGTTCCAAAGTACGTAAACGATAGTCAATACCCGAGTCTACATTAACAACCTCAGTATTGGCCTTTACCAACTCAATGGCAGGTAAAAATCGAGCTCGCTGCAGCCCATTTCGGTACAGTTCATCGGGGATTATATTAGAAGTCGCTACCAATACGATTCCACGTTCAAACAGCGCCTGCATTAATCCACCAAGTAGCATGGCATCGGTGATGTCTTGGACAAAAAATTCATCAAAACAAATAAGATCAGTTTCTGATTTAAAAGTGTCGGCAATGCTTTCCAGCGGATTTTTTACGTCTTTGAGCTTTTTCAATTCTGCGTGAACACGATGCATAAAGCGGTGAAAATGCACCCGCATTTTGCGCTCCGTCGGCAACGCATCGTAGAAAGTATCAACTAGATAAGTTTTTCCACGCCCTACTCCACCCCAAAAGTATAAACCCTTCACTTTTGGTTGCTCAACTTTGCCAAACAAGCGTGAGAAGAAACTTTGTTTGACTGGTGGCTGATTGACAAGGTCGTCATACAGTCGCTGTAAATGCTTTACGGCATTTTCTTGCGCACTGTCATATTGAAAATCATCACGTTGTAGGTCTTGCTGATATTTTTCCCAAGGCGTCATCGACTTAAATATTTTTTTACGATTTGTTTGTAGGTTATATTAACACGACTGTATTCACAGCGTATATTTAACTCTAACAGAGTTTTAATTTTATTTGCCGTTGAGGCACACAGGGAGAAACATATGACTACCGTTACTTGGCTTGGATTACTGATTATTGTTGCCATTGCTGCATTCTTTTTAGGTGGCTTTGTAACGAAAAAGCAGTTCAAACACCATGAGTTAGAAGTGCAAGCACAACAAGCTAAACACGACCTTGAGCAATATCGTCAAGATGTATCAGATCACCTATCTAGCACCAAAAAGCTGGTAAATAAAATGCAAGATAGCTATCAGCAATTGCTTACCCACGTGGAAGAAACGAATCAGCTACTTACACAGGATCGCCCATCTCATCCTGCGGAGCCTTTTTTCTCGAAAGAGACCACAGAACAGCTGCAAGCTTCTCTACAAGCACGTCCAGAGAGAAGACGTAAGCAAGATCCAAGCTTTGAGGCGCCACCAAGTGATTATGCAGAAGGTGAAACTGGGTTATTTTCTGGTCAAAAAAAAGAAAGTGAGCAAATTAAAGCCTCTTGATGAAACTTTTTGTCGACCCCATAGTCTTTAAAAGAAGTTATTGATTACTAATAAGAGGCTAGTTATCAGCCTCTTATGACCTATATTAACGCTAATAGCGGAGTACTTCACGACTATGAAATTTAAACTATCTTTGTTATCGGCCGCTTTACTCTCTTCTAGCTTATTGCTGTTACCGCAGCAAAGCATGGCCAAACTTCCTGTTGCCGTAGACGGCCAGCAGCTGCCAACGCTAGCACCCATGCTGGAAAAAGTAGCCCCCGGCGTTGTCAGTATCCAAGTAAAAGGCGCTAAAGAAGTGCGTCGTCGCGTCGACCCTTTCGATTTTTTCTTTGGACAACCGCAACCACGTAGTCAAAAGCGCCCTTTTAGTGGCCTCGGCTCAGGTGTCATTATCAATGCAGATAAAGGCTATGTGGTTACGAACAATCACGTTATTGATGATGCAGACGAAATGCTGGTCACTCTGAAGGATGGCAGAGAGTTTGAGGCTAAATTAATCGGTAGCGACGCCGAATCTGATATCGCATTACTACAAATCGATGGCGAAGACCTAACAGAAATCAAACTCGCTAATTCAGACAAGTTGAGAGTGGGTGATTTTTCCGTTGCTATTGGTAACCCATTTGGTTTAAGTCATACAGTCACTTCAGGGATAATCAGTGCACTAGGTCGTAGCGGCCTGAATATCGAAGGCTATGAAGACTTTATCCAAACAGATGCGGCAATCAACCAAGGTAACTCAGGTGGTGCTTTGGTTAACTTAAACGGCGAACTCATTGGTATCAACACTGCTATTTTAGGTGCATCTGGTGGAAATGTAGGGATCGGCTTTGCTATTCCGTCAAACATGATGAAAAATCTGGTGGACCAAATTGTCGAGTATGGCGAAGTTCGCCGTGGCTCATTAGGTATTTTAGGCCGTACCCTAGATGCTGGTCTAGCTAAAGCGCAAGGTTTCGAAGTTAAACGTGGTGCTTATGTCATGCGTGTAGTTGAAGACTCAGCAGCGGACAAAGCCGGCCTGAAAGCCAATGATGTTATTGTCAGCCTAAACGGAGACGAAATTGAGAGCTTTAATGAACTTCACGGTAAAGTGGCGACAATGGGTGAAGGTCGTGAAGTGCGACTTGGCGTCTACCGTGATGGCAAGACCAAATTTATCGACGTGGAGCTTGGTGGCAAGCAAGAAGAACAGGCTAACGCTGAGGACGTACATCCAAACCTACGAGGTGCGGTACTAGAGAGTGGCGAGCGCAACGGCAATGAAGGTGTCGTTATCACATCTATAGAACCTCGTTCACCAGCAGCACGTGTTGGACTTGAAGAGGGCGATGTGATCATGCAAGTGAATCGAAAACGCGTTACTAGCGTCAAAGATATGTCTAAGCTTATCGACGGTATCAAAGGCAATATTGTGCTTGGGATTAAGCGTGACCGTGAAACGGTTTTCTACCTCATTCAGTAACGAAATCGAGAAATATTAAAATGAAACACAGCGAAACTTGTCGCTGTGTTTTTTTTTGTGTCATTATTAACAGTATCAGATAACGATAAATATAAGCTCTTGTGTTCAAATTAATTAAATTCATTTTTCCACCGCTGCTTGCCGGGCTTGGGATCGCTTTTATCATCATTTGGTTTAATCCTGAATTAAGGGAAAACCTGCCAAAGCTTGAGGCCCCACATATTCAGGCCCACCATATGAGTTTTGCTGATGCAGTAGAAAAAACCGCTCCAGCGGTCGTGACGATTTTTTCCGAGGGTTTTAGCAATCAACCAAGATATCAGCGCCAAAGTACGGTTAGAGAGCTTGGCTCTGGTGTTATTATGAGCCGAGACGGTTACATACTGACAAACTATCATGTGGTGAACAATGCTGATCAAATCATTGTGCTTCTTCCTGATGGCCGCCAGTATAGCGATACGCAACTAATTGGCTTTGACACCATTACGGATTTAGCTTTATTAAAAATTCCAGCAGAGAATTTGCCAGTCATTCCTATCGATCATGATTACTCGCCCCGTGTTGGAGATGTGGTGCTCGCAATTGGTAATCCGTTGAACATTGGACAAACCATTACGCAAGGTATTATCAGTGCTACAGGTAAACAAACACTTACGGAAAGCCAGTTCAATAATTTACTGCAAATGGATGCGGCAATTAATGTTGGTAATTCCGGTGGTGCCGTTGTCAATTCTAATGGTGCACTCGTTGGTATTACCTCTGCACAATTTCGCACGCGCTTGAACATTGATATTCAAGGTATCTCGTTTGCAATCCCTTATGACCTTGCATTGGATGTCATGCATAAACTCATTATGGATGGCCGAGTGATCCGAGGTTATCTCGGCTTCAGAGGCACGCCAGTTGACAATACAGGTAAAAGCGTAACGGATCTCTACACACCAATTGTCGGCCTTGCGGTGAGCGAATTAGACCCACTAGGCCCTGCATGGCAAGCAGGTATGAAAGAACACGATATTGTCGTTAAAGTAGGTGGAGAGCCTGTGACTAATCCACAGAGGACATTAAAGACGATAGGTAATACCGCGCCTGGTACAAAACTCGAGTTTGAAGTACTCAGAGGGGGGCAGCGCCTCACCATTACGGTGGAAGTCGCTGAACTCGAAACAGGGTTATATTAGGCAAAAAGGTTAAGCAAAAAGCGTCCAGATGGACGCTTTTTCGTTTTTTATACTAACTTACTTAATTAAGCTTAGGTTTTACGGCGTTTTATATTTGCACCTAAACGACTTAGCTTATCTTCTATCTTCTGATAACCCCTATCAACGTGATAGATGCGGTCGACAACGGTTTCGCCCGTTGCAACAATTCCCGTTAATATAAGACTCGCTGATGCGCGTAAATCGGTTGCCATCACCTGAGCACCTGATAGCGATTCAGTCTCACCACAGATTGCAGTGTTGCCTTCTAAACGAATATTTGCGCCCATGCGCTGTAGCTCCGGCACATGCATAAAGCGATTTTCAAAGATAGTTTCTGTGATTGTCGCACTCCCTTCAGCCACCACATTTAATGCAGTAAACTGAGCCTGCATATCTGTTGGAAAACCTGGATGTGGCATGGTTTTGATATTAACGGCTTTCAAAGTGCGTTGACGCATATCTACATAAATATTGTCTTCACTTACCTCAACAATAGCATTAGCAGCTCGTAGCTTTTCAAGTACAGGCTCAAGGCTATGATAATCCGTGTTTTTACAGAGTACTTCGCCTTTTGCCATTGCCGCAGCAACTAAAAAGGTCCCCGTTTCAATACGATCTGGAAGGATTTTATGCTCGCAACCGTTGAGACGTTCAACGCCTTCGATCTCGATTCGGCTGGAGCCTGCACCGCTGATCTTGGCACCCATAGCAACTAAGCATTCCGCTAAGTTAATAATCTCAGGCTCTCTCGCAGCATTGTCTATCACAGTTTTACCATCGGCGAGGGTTGCAGCCATCAGTAAGTTTTCAGTAGCACCAACGCTGACGGTTTCCATAAAGATCTCGGCGCCCCGCAGACGACCCTCAGTTACCGCATGGATGTAACCATTCTCAACTTTGATCTTAGCACCCATTTTCTCAAGGCCAGAAATATGCAGATCGACAGGACGAGCACCGATAGCACAACCTCCTGGCAGTGAAACCTGAGCTTGACCAAACCTTGCAACTAATGGGCCTAGCGCCAAGACCGACGCACGCATTTGCTTAACGAGCTCATAAGGTGCAAGCACGCTATTTACCGTGGCACCATTGATTTCTAAGATATCACCATCCCACTCAACTGCAGCACCTAATGTTTTTAATAAAGCTTCAGTGGTACCAATATCGCGTAAGTGCGGTACATTAGAAAAACGGCTTTTACCATCACCAAGCAGAGCGGCGAATAAAATAGGTAGGGCTGCGTTTTTAGCCCCGGAAATAGTGACTTCACCGGCTAAAGTGGTGCCACCTTGGATAACAAACTGATCCATTGCGGCACTCCGTTATTGTGGAAGAATAAATTTGCGCTCTTTTTGCCATTCATCAGGTGTGAATGCACGGATGCTAACAGCATGCATAGTGCCGTCTTTAATAGTATCCATCAGTGGGCCATAGATAAGCTGTTCTCTTTTCAGCCTTCTTAATCCGTCAAAACACGTTCCAACAGCAATGACTTCGTAGTGACTACCATTAGCTTTGACGATGATCTCGTCAAGTGATAGCGCATCTTTTAATAAAGTTTCGACTTGATTTGTTTCCATTAGACTCACTCAAATAGGGTTGTCACCTGTCCCAACTCCATTAAATTTTGCAGTTGTTCAGGCGTATTTTTCAGCTCGAGACGAATGTCGCGCTGTTTCAATTGACCTAAAGAGTGAATTAACCAAGCTAAGCCCGCAGTGTCAACCCTTGTCACCTCAGAAAGGTTAAAATAGACGGTTGATTGTGCATTTTTCAACACTTGAACGATGGTTGACTGTTTCAGTGCGCTTGGCAAACTCGCTCTCGTAAGTTCACCAGTTAACACGATTTCACCTTTACTTTCGGTGAATGAAATATTAGGCGTCACCATCATCCCCTCTAAATTGCACTGGTAGCTTGCTCTTTTTATCCAACAGTTGGATCACATGTTCAATACCTTGCTGGCGCAAAATACCGTGTAGCTCCGA
The DNA here is from genome assembly GCF_004103285.1 of Pseudoalteromonas sp. A757. Lineage (NCBI taxonomy): Bacteria > Pseudomonadati > Pseudomonadota > Gammaproteobacteria > Alteromonadales > Pseudoalteromonadaceae > Pseudoalteromonas > Pseudoalteromonas sp. A757. Next base: position 51,447 of record NZ_QNQN01000071.1, on the reverse strand, counting down.
TTGTTTGGCATCGAGTAAACTAATGCCTTCCGCCATCATGTCAAAAGCACGCCAATCGCCGTCTTGACCACGTCTAACCTTAAAGTCAATTTTGATATCAGGCTTTCCAGGCTCTACAATTTTGGTCTTAACAACCACCACGCCCTCGCTCTCAAATGGGCGATGCTCACCAAATTCTACTTTCTGATCTTTATATTGAGTAAACACGCCAGCATAAGTCGCTACCAAGTAATTTTTGAATACTTCAATAAACTCTTTAATATGCTCAACAGCTGCTGCTTTCTCTTGTTTATCCTCAATATTGCGGACGGTCTGAATATAAGATCCTAGTACACGATACGCGGCATATTTGTAATCAATGTAAGGCAAGAGCTCTTCTTCAACGATCACACGTAGGTGTTCTTTGTCTTTTGCAATGATGCTTTGATCTTTGGTAACACGCTGAAAAGTTTGCGCCGCAACTTGCTCTACCATTTTGTATGGATCGCTTGAGTCCACTTCTTTCGCCTGAACCAATGCAGTAGCCATCAAGGCTACAAACAAAGTCAGACATTTTACATAGATATTTTTTAACATATTTACTCGCTCCCTTGATTAAATAGGAACTGACCGATTAGCTCTTCTAATACAAGTGCGGATTTTGTATCTGTGATCATGTCACCGTCTTTTAATGCCTTTGTTTCCACACCAAAGAGAGACTCTAGATCAACGCTATCTTCACTCGTTACTTCCTGACCAAGACATTTTTGCTTCGCTGATTCGGCGGCAATAACGGGAGAAATACCTAAATATTGCTCACCTAAAATGCCCGACGTCAAAATCGAAACCGACGATGTATCAGAAAACTGACACTCGTAGTTTTTATCTAAACTCATTGAAACTACCGGCACGAACTCTTGTGGATGGATGTGAATTCCATCAACACGACCAATCACAACCCCACCCACCTTAATTGGAGCACGGGTTTTCAACGAGCCTATATTTTCGAATTTAGCCTGTAAGGTGTAGGTCTCACCATTCCCGCTTAAGCCTGAGTTAGCCACCTTTAGCGCCAACATTACAAATGCAGCAACGCCCAACGCCACGAACAAGCCAACTAAAATTTCTATTTTCCGTGTATTCATTTTTAAAAACCTTTTAACTTGAGAACATAACCGCTGTTAATACAAAGTCAAAGCCAAGTACAGCCAGTGAAGAATGTACTACCGTCTCTGTCGTCGCTTTACTTATTCCTTCTGAAGTAGGAATACAGTCATAGCCTTTGTATAGCGCGATCCAAGTTACTAATAGTGCAAATACGAAACTCTTAATAAGACCATTTAAGATGTCTTGTTGAAACGACACTTGCGATTGCATAATTGACCAGAAGCTACCTGAATCTACGCCTAACCAATCAACACCCACCAAGTGTGCGCCTAAAATAGCGATCGCAGAGAATATCAGTGCGAGTAATGGCATACTAATAAAACCGGCCCAAAAGCGAGGGGCTACCACGCGCTTAAGCGGGTCTATCGCCATCATTTCTAAACTAGATAATTGCTCAGTTGCCTTCATCAAACCGATTTCTGCAGTTAACGCACTGCCTGCGCGCCCTGCAAATAAGAGTGCGGTTACCACAGGGCCTAGCTCTCTGAGTAAACTCAAAGCAACCAAAGGCCCTAGGCTATCTTCTGCGCCGTATCCAACCAACACGGTATAGCCTTGTAATGCCAATACCATGCCGATAAATAAACCCGACACCATGATAATCAACAATGACTGATGACCAACCATGTAAAGTTGCTTTATCAACAGTGGCGTGCCTTTTCGGAAATTAGGTAAGCTACATAGCGCACCAAAAAGCATCGTTGTGGCACGGCCAAGCGCAGCAAAACGGCTAAGAGTTTTGTGGCCTAGTTTTTGTAAAAAGTCGACCATATTCACTCTCCTTGCAACAGCGCTTGCTGATAATCAGGCGCTTTAAAGTGGAATGGTACAGGCCCATCCGCAAGGCCCTGTAAGAACTGCTGCACTAATGGCGATTCGTGTTCAAGCATCTGCTCAGGGGTTCCTGTACCAATCACACCTTGCTCAGCAATAATGACGACGTGATCGGCAATACTCAGCACTTCGGTGACATCATGGGTGACTATCAGCGACGATAACCCCAACACTTCATTCAGAGACTTAATCAACCGAACTAGAACACCCATGGAAATCGGATCCTGACCTGCAAACGGTTCATCATACATAATTAATTCAGGATCAAGCGCGATAGCACGCGCTAGGGCAGCACGTCTTGCCATACCACCAGAAAGCTCCGCTGGCATTAAATCTTTTGCACCACGAAGACCTACGGCTTGGAGCTTCATCAACACCACTAAACGAATTAACTCTTCAGATAGTTCAGTATGCTCGCGTAGGGGAAAAGCCACATTGTCGAACACGCTCATATCGGTAAACAAAGCACCGCTTTGAAATAACATGCTCATGCGCGTTCGAGCTTGATACAAAGCTGTTCGTGACATATTAGGGATACTGTTTCCAGCAAAAAGAATATCACCGCTATCAGGCTTAAGCTGACCACCAATTAAACGAAGCATGGTGGTTTTACCAATACCGCTCGGCCCCATTATTGCGGTAATTTTGCCCTTTGGTACAGAAAAGCTCATGTTTTTGTAGATGATCCTTTCACCCCGAGAGAAGGTTACATCCTTGATTTCTACAATTGACTGCGACAAGTCGCTCTCCAGATCCAGACTATATTCATCCAAGTATGATACTTTTTTTTCAAACAAGATGGAAAATCGTTTTGGTAAAATTTTGTAAGTCGTGAAATGTAACGGTTTGCTTATACTTTCCAGAGCGCTTTTGGTAGTATCTAACGAAATTTTAATCCTATTGGCTAGAGGTTCATGGTTTTATCGTTTGTTATTCTCATTCTTGGCTTCATTGCATTGGTTTGGAGTGCTGACCGCTTTGTTTTTGGTGCGGCTGCTCTTGCACGAAACTTTGGTGTACCGACATTAATTGTTGGTTTAACTATTGTGGCCATGGGTTCTTCAGCGCCAGAAATGATGGTTGCTGCGCAAGCCGCTCTTGCAGATAAAACAGACACCGCCGTAGGTAATGCCATAGGTTCTAACATTGCCAATATTTTGCTCGTTTTGGGCCTTACTGCATTATTAAGACCGCTATCAGTCGGTTCTGGCATTTTACGCCGCGAAATGCCGCTGTTAGTTATCGTTTCACTAGTTGCGTGGTATATCGTAAGTGATAACCACTTTAGCTTCGTTGAAGGTGTTTTATTATTAGTGGGTTTTATCGCTTTTCTGATCACATTAATCATCATCACAAAACGTGGTGATGGAGATAGCGATGATCCATTTGTAAGTGAGGCCTGCGAGGAAGTACCAGATAATATCCCAACTCAAAAGGCCTTATTTTGGTTAGTTGTAGGAATGATCCTACTGCCAGTTAGCGCGGATTACTTGGTTGGTGCAGCCGTTGATATAGCCAAATATTTTGGTATGAGCGACTTGCTTATAGGGCTAACCATTATTGCCGTTGGCACTAGCCTACCAGAGCTTGCCGCCTGTATTGCTGGCGTGTTGAAAAATGAAGACGACTTAGCCCTTGGTAATATTATTGGTTCGAATATTTTTAACATCTTGGCGGTGCTATCGATTGCTGGGATCATGAATCCATCCGTCCTCGACGCCAATATTGCTTCACGTGATATCTTTATTATGCTCGGCGCGACACTGCTGCTTATCCTAATGAGCCTCAGCTTAACAGGTAAGCGTCGCATTAACCGTTTAGAAGGCGGCATACTTGTCGCAAGCTTCGCCGGTTACATTTACTACATCATTTAAGGAAGTCTAGTGACAAAGAGCCCATTTATCGATTCTGCAAATCAAGTGTTTGCTACCGAACTTGCAGCAATAGAAGAAGTGCAGCAGTTCGTTGATCAACAATTTGCAAAAGCCTGTGAAATTATGTTTGGCTGCCAAGGCCGGATCATCGTAATTGGCATGGGTAAATCTGGCCACATTGGTAATAAAATTGCAGCAACGCTCGCAAGTACCGGCAGTCCTGCGTTTTTTGTTCATCCAGGCGAAGCGAGTCACGGCGACTTGGGTATGATCACCAAAGATGATGTAGTATTGATGATCTCCAACTCGGGGGAAACCCAAGAGGTAATCTCAATCCTACCTGTGATTAAGCGCTTAGGTGCGCCAGTAATCTCCATGACAGGTAACCCTAACTCTACAATGGCTCTAAACGCGACAGTCCATCTTTGTGTCAAAGTATCAAAAGAGGCGTGCCCATTAGGGCTTGCACCTACAGCCAGCACCACAGCTACGCTAGTGATGGGTGATGCACTCGCAGTTGCGCTACTTGAAGCCAGAGGCTTCACGGCTGATGATTTTGCGCTCTCCCATCCTGGCGGTAGTTTAGGAAGACGACTACTACTAACCGTTGCTGACGTCATGCATCAAGGAGATGCAATCCCAATGGTCGACAGCCATTGCACAGTTAAAGAGGCCTTGTTTGAGATCTCTGCCAAAAGTTTAGGTATGACCGCAATCGTAGATGAAAACATACAATTACAAGGTATTTTTACCGATGGCGACTTACGCCGTATTATCGAACAAAAGATCGATATTCACACCACCCCTATCACGCAAGTAATGACGGCAAAAAGTACAACAGCACGCGCCGATATGCTCGCGGCTGAGGTACTCAATATCATGGAAACCAAGCGAATTAATGGCTTAATTGTGGTAAATGAAAACAACGTTCCGGTTGGTGCCTTAAATACGCAGGATTTACTTAGAGCGGGGGTACTGTAATGCAATTTGAAGATTTATATCAGGCAATTTCAACTACAGCTTGGGAAAAAGCAAAGCGAATTAAATTATTGATTTGTGATATTGATGGCGTGTTTTCAGATGGCCGTATATACCTTGGCAATAATGGCGAAGAACTGAAAGCTTTTAATACCAAAGACGGGTTTGGTATTAAGGCTTTGATTGATTGTGGAATTGAGGTTGCAGTGATCACAGGAAGACATTCACAAATTGTTCAGCAACGCATGACTAGTTTAAATGTAACTTATATTTACCAAGGTCAAGAAAACAAGGTAGTGGCATATGATGAACTGAAAGCTAAGCTTAACCTTAGCGATGATGAAATCGCGTATATTGGTGATGATGGTCCAGACCTACCCGTAATGGAACGAGTCGGTTTCGCCGTTGCCGTCAATGATGCGCATCCTCTTGTTAAGCACATCGCTCATTACACGACCTTAATGCCTGGTGGTTTTGGTGCTGTGAGAGAGCTTACTGATCTCATTATGCTTAGCCAGAAGCACTTATTAACTTCCAAAGGATCAAGTACATGACCGTATTGCGTGTCATTTTACTCATTGTTTTCGCTTCTTTAATGATATGGATGTGGTCACCCATGTTCAATCCATCAGAGGCGGATCCAACAAAGGAAGATGAACCGTTAGCTAAGCCAGATTACGTTGCAACCACGCTTCAACAAACGACCTATAGTGAAAATGGCTTATTAAACTATCAAGTAACTGCTGATAAGATGGAGTTGTATCAAGATCTTGGCTTTAGTCACTTTGAAAAACCTATTTTCACTTTGTATAACGGTGAGCAAAATTGGCAAATAAGTTCATCGGAAGCAACATTATACGAAAACAATACTTTAATCTTGGAAGGCAATGTATTGGCAAAGAATTTAACACCTAACGCCATGATCACTGATATTAATGCCGACAATGTAAGAGTTGAAATTAAGCAAAAATTGATGAAGTCGGAACACCCTGTTGTTATCACGGGTCCTAGTCTTAGGATCACGGGTAAAGGACTACATGCGGATCTGCAAAAGCAAGTGATCGAACTCATCAACCACACAAAGACAATTTATTATGACCAGTAAAATCATTAACAACCTAGTTTGCATCGGCTTGCTTGCAAGTTCTACTCTGGCTATTGCCGCACAACAAAATGAAGTCATTATTGATGCTGGCCGTCAGCAAGCTCAGCTGCAAAGTAATATCGGTATTTTTGAACAGAATGTTGTAATTATTCATGGCAACAGAAAAATAAATGCTGACCGCCTAGAGGTTCACCGCCGCGCAGAGCTTGGTACAAATAAACAGCTGCTTGTTGCAACTGGCAGCCCTGCCACTTTTAGCGAACGTCAACCTGATGGCAACTTACTAGAAGCCAAAGCAAATGAAATCCGTTACGATGTAGCTAAAGGAACCCTAGTGATTTCTGGCGATGCGGAAATCAATCAAACTGGGCAAAAAATCAATGCGCAAGTCATCACCTACGACATTGAAAAGCAATTGATCAGCGCTGAGCGCTCAGATCAAGAAGACTCCCGTGTAAGAACCATACTTGTTCCTGTAGATGATAAAAAAGACGCAAAAGATAAAAAAGCGCAGGAAGAAGGTAACAATTAATGAGCGAGCTCAAAGCAACGGGTTTAGCAAAGAGTTATAAAGGTCGTGAAGTCGTCAAGAATGTTGGCTTAAGTGTCCAAGCTGGCAGTATTGTAGGTTTGTTAGGCCCAAATGGCGCAGGTAAAACCACTACTTTTTACATGATAGTAGGATTAGTACCAAGCGATAAAGGTTTTATTCAGATTGATGGCGAAGACATCACTTTACTACCGATGCATAGCCGCGCGCGACTTGGCATTGGCTATCTTCCGCAAGAGTCTTCAATCTTTAGAAAGCTCACGGTCTATCAAAATTTAATGGCGATTTTAGAAACTCGAAAAGACTTAACTAAAGTTGAAAGAGAGGCTGAGCTAAATGAGTTATTAGATGAATTTAATATTCAACATATTCGCGATTCACAGGGTATGGCATTATCGGGAGGCGAAAGAAGACGGGTAGAAATTGCTCGCGCTTTAGCCGCTAATCCCAAGTTTATCCTGTTAGATGAACCTTTTGCTGGTGTTGATCCAATTTCGGTGTTAGATATAAAGACAATCATAGAGCACCTAAAAAACCGCGGTATCGGTGTATTAATCACCGATCACAACGTAAGAGAAACACTAGACGTATGTGAAAAGGCCTACATCGTTTCACATGGTGAGTTAATCGCTGCAGGCACGCCAGAACATGTTTTGGCAGATCAAACCGTAAGAGATGTCTACCTAGGCGAACAATTCAAGCTATAGTTAAGACGTAGTATTAATAACTGTTAAAAAGGATTGTTAGAGATACATGAGGCAATCATTACAGCTGCGCATGGGGCAGCAACTTACAATGACTCCACAACTGCAACAAGCTATTCGCTTGCTGCAGCTTAGTACATTGGATCTGCAACAGGAAATACAAGAAGCATTAGACAGCAATCCATTATTGGAAGTGGAAGAAGGTGATAATACTGACGGCGAAAATGCTGACCAACACGGCCAAGAAAAGAGCAGCACTGAAGATAATCAAAATTCAGGCGATGAAGCATCGGTTAGTGACTATGAGATAGACTCAGATACCGCCATGAGCAAAGACACGGTGAGCGATGATCTCGCCATGGATGTCACTTGGGACGAGTATATGAGCGCAGCTCCAGCCGCCAGCTCAGGTCCACTCCCTGATGACGATAATGTTTATCAAGGGGAAACCTCTGAATCTCTCCATGATTATCTCATGTGGCAACTTGAGTTGACTCCATTTAGTCCAACAGATAGAGCTATTGCGATTGCGATTATTGAAGCGGTCGACCTGTCAGGCATTTTAACACTCTCTTGCGAAGACATTTTAGAGAGCATTAATGACGAAGATAGCGAAGAGCCTATTGAGCTAGATGAAGTCGAAGCCGTACTCAAACGTATTCAGCTTTTTGACCCTGTTGGTATCGCTGCGCGTAGTTTACAAGAATGCTTATGTATTCAGCTAAACCAATTCGCCCCAGATACGCCATGGATTGCCGAAACGAAAATGATCCTGACAGAGCATATTGATTTGCTTGCCAGCCGTGACTATCGAACTTTGGCTAAGAAAACGCGCCTTAAAGAAGCCGATCTCAAAGAGGTGATGACGCTAATTCATAGTCTTAACCCAAAGCCTGCGGCAAGCATTATTCATGAAGAACCTGAGTATGTGATCCCTGATGTATCGGTGAAAAAAGTAAAAGGTCGTTGGGTCGTAGAGCTAAACCCTGATGCTATGCCTAAAATAAGAGTAAACGATCACTACGCTGCGATGTCTAGAACGGCGAAATCCAGTACGGATAGTCAGTTTATTCGCTCTCATTTACAAGAAGCAAAATGGTTTATTAAAAGCTTAGAAAGCCGAAATGATACTTTATTAAAAGTTACCAATTGCATTGTGCAACAACAACAGGCATTCTTTGAACATGGCCCCGAAGCAATGCGCCCTATGGTGCTAAATGATGTTGCTGAAATGGTTGAGATGCATGAGTCCACAATTTCCCGTGTGACAACACAAAAATATATGCATACACCTCGGGGAATATTTGAGCTGAAGTATTTCTTCTCTAGCCATGTAAGTACAGAAAATGGAGGTGAGTGCTCTTCCACAGCAATTAGGGCACTTATCAAAAAGCTGATAGCTGCAGAAAATACCGCGAAGCCATTGAGTGACAGCAAAATTGCAGATATCTTAGCTGAGCAAGGAATTAAGGTAGCGAGACGCACGATTGCAAAATATCGTGAATCCCTGGCCATTCCACCGTCAAATCAGCGTAAAAGTTTGATATAAGACGTAAAACCCAAGAAGGAAAAATGCTTATGCAACTAAATCTAACTGGTCGCCATGTAGAAATTACTGACTCATTAAGAGACTATGTCACCAACAAGTTTGCGAAGCTAGAAAGGCACTTTGATCATATCAATAACGTGCATGTGATCCTAGATGTCGAGAAGCTAGTACAAAAAGCAGAAGCAACATTACACGTAAACGGCGGCGAACTATTTGCATCAACAGAGCATCAAGATATGTATGCCGCAATTGATGGCCTTATCAACAAGCTAGATCGTCAAGTTATTAAACACAAAGAGAAGCTCACTCGACACTAAGATGAAATTAAGTGAATTAGTGAACAAGGACTGCAGTAAAGCTGCGGTCCTTTTTAATAGCAAAAAACGTATTTTAGAATACATCAGCGAACTGGCTCATAGTCAAATTCCAAATACCAGTCAGCATGCTATCTTGGACGCTTTAATGGCGCGAGAGAAATTAGGTAGCACTGGGATTGGTAAAGGCATTGCTATTCCTCATGGACGACTTGAAGGGTTAGATAAAATCCTTGCAATGGTACTTGTCAGTGAGCAAGGGATCCAGTTTGAAGCCATAGATAAGCAGCCGGTCGATATTTTTGTCGCATTCATCGTACCTGAAGGTGATAATCAACAGCACCTGAAGACCTTAGCGGCGATTGCTGATACACTCCAAGACAAGTCTTTTTGCAAAATGCTTAGGCAAGCAAAAAGTGATGATGAGTTATATGCAGTGATCCAAGGTGAATTTGATGAGTGATGAAGAAAAAGGACTCGAGCTTATCATTATCAGTGGCCGATCTGGCTCTGGTAAATCTGTAGCGCTTCGAGTATTGGAAGATTTAGGCTACTATTGTGTAGATAATATTCCAGTCAACTTACTGCCCTCTTTAGTCCGTAGTGTTTCCGACAATTATAATAAAATTGCAGTGAGCATTGATGTTAGAAACTTGCCTAAAGAACAAGACGAGTTTAATGACATTCTTGAGTACTTACCAGGCTTCGCCAAACCTACCCTGTTTTATTTAGACAGTGACGATCAAACCCTGATAAAACGCTTCTCAGAAACACGCCGTTTGCACCCGCTTTCACTGCATAACCTCCCATTAGATGTTGCAATTAAGAAAGAACGAGAATTATTAGATGTATTGATCACTCGCGCCGACTTCCTCATTGATACTACAGGCCTGAGCGTTCATCAACTTGCTGAAGATATTCGCGAAAAAATCTTAGGTAAAAAAGACAAACAACTCATTATTACCTTTGAATCTTTCGGCTTTAAACACGGTATTCCAAAACAAGCGGATTACGTTTTTGATGCGCGCTTTTTACCCAATCCACATTGGGAACCTGAGCTTAAGCCGCTCACGGGCCTAGATCAGCCAGTCAAAGACTATTTGTCGAGTCACAGCATCGTGCAAAAGTTTACTTGGCAAATTCAAACCTTTGTACAAACTTGGTTACCACACTTAGAACGTAACAATCGCAGCTATCTAACAATCGCAATAGGATGCACTGGAGGGCAGCACCGTTCGGTATACCTCGCACAAACCATAGGCGAGCGTTTTGCTAAAACCCACCCTAACGTCAAAATTCGTCATCGTGAGCAAGAGGGTTAAATGTTAGAAGATACGTTTTTAATCCAGAACAAGCTAGGTCTGCATGCCCGAGCTGCGACGGTTCTTGCTCAATTAGCTACCCAATTTGATGCCGAAGTGACCTTATATCAAGGAGACAAAAGCGCAGCTGCTGATAGCGTTCTAGCACTGCTGTTACTTGAAAGTAGCCAAGGCAAAGAGGTACGAGTTGTCTGCGAAGGCCCTGATGCTCAATATGCATTAGATGCCATTGGTGGACTGATAGAAAATAAGTTTAATGAATCCGAATAACCGCCGGTAAAACAATAAGGCCTGATTCATTTACTCCCTGCTAATCTCCCCCTCCTCCGTAACCAAAGTGGTCTAATAAGTCTCTCATAATTAAGCGTAAACCTTGGTAGTTCCCAGTAAACTGAGTTACACTGTAATACCAATTTAGGTTTCTTTCGTGCGGTAAAGTTAGTTACCGAGGTAAACTTAAATTATCGTTGCGTACACCTTTAAGGTGTATTAACGATAACAACCCACCAGCAGAAACAACACGAATAGCATTCAAATTAAGAAATTGATTTCTGCAATAAAGTATACGAATAGGGTTAACTTAATCACGATAGTCACCACTATTATCAAAAAGGATGCCTATGCCTGAAGTATTTGAACAAGACTACACACTGGAACAACTCCAAAAGGTAACCAAAGCCTTAAACAGTGGTCAGTTTGTTCAAGTTAGGCGCATGCTCGCAGAGACGGCACCTTGTGATACAGCACTACTGTTAGAGTCATCTCCGCATAAAGTTCGTTCTATGTTATGGCAGCTCGTCGACCCAGATATCCAAGGGGATGTCTTGGAGGAACTGTCAGAGGACGTAAGACTTGGGATCATCGCCCAAATGGAGCCGGAGCTAATTGCTGCCGCTACAGAAGACATGGACGACGATGATCTTGGTGATGTCCTAAGGAGCCTGCCTGATACCGTCTACCAAGATGTTATTGGCGCGATGGATAGCCAAGACAGAGAACGTGCGACACAAGCATTGTCCTACAAGGAACACTCGGCAGGTGCCCTGATGAGCACCGACACGGTCACCATTCGCCCCGATGTTACCTTAGAAGTTGTATTTAGATATCTACGTCTTAAAGGTGAGTTGCCAAATGGTACAGATGAGTTATATGTAGTTGATAAAGACAACTGCTTTTTAGGCACCTTATCAGTCAATACTTTATTAACTAAATCTCCTGACAGTATGGTTCGAGACTGGATGGATGAAGATAAAGAAACGATCCCTATCTCTATGGACGAATCTGAAGTGGCGCAGCTTTTTGAGCGCCACAACTGGATCTCTGCTCCTGTCGTTGACGATAACGCTCATTTGCTTGGTCGTGTCACCATTGATGACGTTGTTGACGTTATCCGTGAAGATGCCGAGCACAGCTTATTAAGTATGGCAGGTCTTGAAGATGAAGAAGATACTTTTGCGCCAGTTCTAAAAAGTAGCCAGCGCCGCTCTATTTGGCTTGGGATTAACCTGCTAACCGCCTTGATGGCTGCGTTTGTTGCGAGCTTCTTCGAAGGTACTCTGGATATTTTACCTATTCTCGCAGTGTTAAATGGCATAGTGCCAAGTATGGGTGGCGTTGCCGGTAGCCAAACACTAACTCTAGTTATTCGTGGTATTGCCCTTGGTCATATTAACCAAACTAACCAAAAGTTTTTAATGGGTAAAGAGCTGGCGATCGGTGCACTAAACGGTGTGCTTTGGTCTGTCTTGATCGCTGGGGTTATTGCTATATGGCAATGGGATTTTACACTCGGTGCCGTTATTGCCTTTGCGATGTTTATGAACTTAGTCGCAGCTGGTATCGCGGGTGCCAGTATTCCTATTATGCTAAAGAAAATGAATATCGACCCAGCACTAGCTGGCAGTGTAGTGCTAACAACTGTTACCGATATCGTCGGGATCTTCGCATTCCTTGGCACAGCGACTTGGTTATTAGTGTAACAGTGTCGAAATGGCGGGAAATGCTGGTCAAAGCCAGCATTTCTTGAGCTGAGGAAGAGAGTTATTCGCCCGCTATTTGCATATTATTGAGTAGTATAGATCCGGTTTGTACTGCGCCTCGACACTCAATATCACCGCCAACGCCTTCAATCCCCATAAACATATCTTTTAAATTGCCAGCAATCGTAATTTCACTCACAGGATATTGCAGCTCACCATTCTCGACCCAAAAACCAGCAGCACCTCTTGAGTAATCACCGGTTACTGTATTAACACCTTGCCCCATTAGTTCAGTGACTAACAAACCAGTACCCATCGACGCAAGTAGACTGGTTAAATCACCGTGTGTTGGTTTTACTAACCAGTTATGGATCCCACCCGCGTGACCTGTCGATTGCATATTCATTCTACGTGCAGCATAGCTTGCCAATAGGTAAGTATTCAGTACGCCATCTGTGATAATTTCACGGTCGATGGTTTTTACACCTTCACTATCGAAAGGACTAGAAGCAAGCCCTCTTAGTAGATGTGGCTTCTCTTCAATGTTTACGCAGCGATTAAAAATTTGTGTGTCTAAAGAGTCTAACAAGAAGCTAGACTTACGATATAGCGCGCCGCCACCAATACCTGACACTAAGTGCCCAAATAAGCTGTTCGCGATATCCGCTCGAAAAATAACAGGCACTTTACGCGTTGATACCTTACGACTACCTAATTTGGCCAGCGTAGACTGCGCGGCTTCCAAACCAACTTCTTCAGGAGATTTTAGATCCGTGTGCACGCGGGACAACGCATAGGCAGAGTCCCGTTGCATTTGCTCACCTTCTTTACCAATCACCATAGTACTCAAGCTGTGCCTGGTACGTGGAAACCCTGCAATTAAGCCATGGCTATTGCCGTATACACGGATCCCTTGATGGCTCGATAAACTCGCGCCATCAGAATTCACGATTCGAGGATCGAATTCTAACGCGGCTTTTTCAGCAGCAATACATTGCTCAATGGCTTCATCGGGAGAAACTTGCCAAGGGTGGAAAAGATCTAAATCTGTTGGTGACATCTCTAGCAAGGCTTTATCAGCCACACCATTACAGGGGTCATCCGAGGTAAACCGAGCAATATCTACAGCCTTTTCAACCACTGAGCGTAAGGCGTCAGGACTCAGATCTGCGGTTGATGCTGAGCCTTTATGATTACCCACATACACGCTGATACCAAGACCTCCATCTTGATTAAACTCAATGGTTTCAACCTCTCCCATTCGTGTACTTACAGACAGACCTGAGGTGCTAGACATCGCCGCTTCTGCCGAGGTTGCACCTAGTTTTTTAGCATGCGCTAACACATCGGCAACTGCATTTTTCACATCATCAATTTGATTATATATAGGGTGTTGTTGAGGTTGAGTCATAGATACCTTATCCGCTCGCTCGTCTAACTAAAACATATTAGTTAATATGCTATCACAGCTACTAACTATTGTAGTGATCAATTGTGGTATACTCTAATGTTAGAGACCTTAATATTTACTAGTATAGACAAGACCAATGGCTAAACACGAGCAAACGACCGAAGAAGAGATTATTTACGTTTCAAAAAGCGAGCTTAAGCGCGAGGCGCTAGAGTTGCACGAACTAGGCTGCGAAATTGCAGGGCTTGCCAAGAAGCAGCGTGAGAAGTTACCTCTAACGGACGAGCTTAAAGAGGCCATGACTGTTGCGGATAGGATCCGTGCTAAAACAGATGCTTACCGTCGTCATATGAACTACATTGCCAAGACATTACGTAGTACTCCAAATGTCGAAGAGATCCAGGCTGCGATGGATTTGATGCTAAATAAGAACAATAAAGCAGACGTGTTGCTGAACAAGATTGAGCTTATTCGCGATGAAGTGATTGCCAAAGGAGATAGCAAGATTAATGAGCTATTAGATAAGTATCCTGAACTTGAGCGTCAAAAAATGCGCCAGATGGCGCGCCAAGCAAGTAAAGAAGTAAAAGTTGAGAAGCCAGGCAAAGCCTACAAAGAGCTGTTTCAGTATTTAAAAGAAGCAATTATGCCGTAACGCAGTGTTGTGACTCTGATACAACATAAAAAGGCGCTGATGCGCCTTTTGCTTATTACTTTTTGCTTATCAATAGTTTGCGTAGGTAGTATTACGCTGTACCACCGACAGTAATTTCATCAATCTTCAAACTCGGTTGGCCTACTCCCACAGGGACGCTTTGACCATCTTTACCACATACCCCAACGCCTCTATCAAGCGCAAGGTCATTGCCTACCATCGAGACCTTTTTCATCACCTCAGGGCCATTGCCAATAAGCGTTGCGCCTTTAATTGGTTGGGTTATCTTACCATTCTCAATTAAGTAGGCTTCAGACGCTGAGAATACAAATTTGCCGGAGGTGATATCCACTTGACCACCGCCAAAGTTACTAGCAAAAATACCTTTATCTACGCTACGAATGATCTCTTCTTGACTGTGCTCACCCGCAAGCATGTAGGTATTTGTCATTCTTGGCATCGGTAAATGGGCATAAGACTCACGACGCGCATTACCTGTAGGCGCCACGCCCATTAAGCTCGCGTTTTGCTTGTCTTGCATATAGCCTTTCAAAATACCATTTTCAATCAGTACGTTGTATGCCGCAGGCGTACCTTCATCGTCCACATTCAAAGAGCCGCGACGGTCGGCTATCGTGCCATCATCCACCACAGTACAAAGACTCGAAGCGACTTGTTCACCTATTTTACCACTGAATGCAGAAGCACCTTTACGGTTAAAATCACCTTCTAGGCCATGCCCAACAGCTTCGTGTAACAACACCCCCGGCCAACCAGAGCCGAGCACCACAGGCATCGCACCTGCTGGAGCATCTATGGCCTCAAGATTCACGCGTGCTTGGCGCACAGCTTCTTTGGCAAACTGCACCCATCTCGGTGCACCGTCTACTAACTCTTTAAAGTAACCATAGTCTAAACGCGCACCACCACCGGCACTGCCACGCTCTCTGCGACCATTTTTCTCAAGGAGTACCGAGCAATTTAAGCGTATTAGTGGGCGAATGTCGGTTGCAAATGTGCCGTCGCTTGCGGCAATTAACACTTCTTCATATACCGCCGACAGCGAACTGACCACTTGCTGCGCCTCAGGCGCTAAATCGCGAATGCATTGTTCAATCTCTCTTAGTAAAGCCACTTTATCCGCATCACTCATACTGGTAATTGGCTGTGCTGGTTGAAACTGAATGGGAGCTTTTACATCGCTAAATACTTGGACTTTACTGCTTTCGCCAGCTTGCGCAATGCTACGTGCAGCTTCTGCAGCTTTGGTTAACGCTTCAATATTGACGGCATCAGAATAACTAAAGCCAGTCTTCTCGCCACTCACGGCACGCACACCAACACCACGTTCGATGTTGTAGCTGCCGTCTTTGACTATGCCGTCCTCCAGCACCCAAGTTTCGTGGTAGCTTGATTGAAAGTACAGATCGGCATAATTTACTTTGTGCTGATGAATATACTCGAGAGTTTGTGATAATTGCTCACGTGTCAGCTGGCTATTGGTCAGTAAATTCTGCTCTACATTACTCATAAAAACTCACTTTTAAATCGGTTATGATCCGCAACCGGCATTTTTTGCCGGATAGAATCAAGAAACGCGCTATCTAGCTGCTGTGAAATGGGTTCTAAACTCGCACCAGAGTCAATTAAGACTTCACCCCAAGGCGATACAATTAAACTGTGTCCGTAGGT
The DNA here is from genome assembly GCF_004103285.1 of Pseudoalteromonas sp. A757. Lineage (NCBI taxonomy): Bacteria > Pseudomonadati > Pseudomonadota > Gammaproteobacteria > Alteromonadales > Pseudoalteromonadaceae > Pseudoalteromonas > Pseudoalteromonas sp. A757. Next base: position 35,334 of record NZ_QNQN01000071.1, on the reverse strand, counting down.
TTCTCGGCCATTTTCATGACAACCTACTTGCGCGGCTGCAACTACATAGCATTGGTTTTCTATCGCCCTTGCCTGTAATAATGGCTGCCAGTGTGCCTTGCCCGTTGCACAGGTAAAAGCACTCGGGACTAAAAATAGCTCAGCTCCCTTCGCTCTCATCATTTGGAACAAACCAGGAAAGCGCAGATCATAACACACGCTTAATCCAATTCTGCCAAATGGACTATCCACTACCACGACATCCTGTCCTGACTCTGTTCGCTCAGACTCTCGATATTGTTTAGTTTTGTCACTCACATCGGCGTCAAACAGGTGGATCTTATTATAGCGTGCTACGATTTCGCCACTCGCATTAAATAAGTAACTCGCAGCCAGATATTTATCGTTCTGACTTGGTATCGCGATGGTACCTGCCGCCAACCAAATGTTATGTTGTTGACACAGCGCTGAGAGTTCTTGGAGCAGTGCTTCATTATGCTGCGCGTATTCCCAAGTCTGTTGCGCATTGTCGCAAAATGCCAGCCAAGTTTCAGGTAAGCAGACTAAGGTTGGTTCTTCAACCACTAACTTAGCCAGCTGGCTTTTAAGGTAACCTATATTTGTTTGGGGTGCTTTAGCCGAGCACATTGGCAACGCAATCACCTTAGCCATTACCACTTTCCTTATTTTGCGACACAAGAGGTTGCTCACTTTGCTTAAGTGTAGCACTTGGTTGTGATTCTGAGCTCAATGCAGGTGCTTCTTTACTGGTATTCTCATCAGCTCCATCTGGCATAGCCCCGTCACTAGGAGGCACAACCGGTTTAGGTAACTCAATTTCTTTACTCTTACGATCAACCTCGGTAACCACTGGCTCTTGCATCGTTCCGGTGATTTTAAAATTAATCTCAGAGATCACTCGCGCGGAGTGGATAACCTTATCTAATGCCAGCGCAGCTAGCCCCGTCACAGGGTTCACCGCCCATGCCATAATCACAGGTAAACTCGAAGTGACTTGTGGTGCGACGGCTAAATCGTAATTAATTTCATGAGTATTGAGGTCAGCATAGCCACGTATCGTTAAATCAGCTGGCACACCATCAAGCTTTGAGTCTTCCGTGATCGCAATACCATTCGTTAGTTTTACCGATCCACTCATACTGTTATAGAAAAAGCCTTTAGAAAACACATCTCTAAAGTCCAAACGCAACTTTCTGATCAAAGAGTCCAAACTCAGTAGCGAAAAGACGCGTGCCCCTTTATCACTTATTTCCGCCAAATGACCTTCACCTAAGCGCCAAGTCAACTCACCTCCCAGGCTAGGTAAATCCATTTCGTATGGCGCACCTTGCCAATTGAGGGCAAAATCTATGTTGGCGCGGGAGTCTTTGATAGTCGAAGTAATATCAAACTCATCCGTTAGTTCACCAAAATCATCGCTGTTTAACGCACCACTTAGCGTCGTTTTACCTTGTTCAAAGCGGCCACTGGCATTGAATTTATGATCTTTTTTGTCAATCACTAACTCTGAGATATTGAGTCTATTACCATCTCCAAACAACGACATATTAACCTGATCTAACTGATATTCACCGACTTTACAGTCACTGCATACAAATTCGGTTGCAGGTAAGCTCAACAACCAATCTAAAGAATGAATGTCTCTTTCCAGCGTATCTTGTGCTTGCGGCTCTGCCTTAGGTAAATTTAGACGTAAATAATCACTGTTAATGTGAATAGGCCGACTTGAGTTTGACGCTGGAATAGCCACTTGTGAGCGCATTTCTTTACTATTGATTTTAAGCTGCATCGCGCCGTCAATCGCAGCCATAGTAAAGTCAACATCATGGAAAGGGATCTCTGAGAATGTTACTTTTGAGAAAGCGCCATTTACCTGGTTCAGTGCTGGTAGAAATGCAGTTTCGGAACCTGAACTTGGCGCTTTGATAATACGGTTGATCAGTGGTAACCAAGGCAGCAGCTCGACTTCTTGCTGTTTGATTGTGATATCAAAACCGGATGCATTTAAGCCTTCATCTTTACTGCCAATTATCAGGTGTGCATTACGCATCGCACCGGATCCATTTTCAATGATGCCATTAAAATACAATTGATTATCTAGGCTAGCCGTAACAAGATTCGAAATATCATCCCCTAATACTGTACCGCTTAGCAGCTTAGCTTGATCAGCAGGTTTAGCGAATTGATCGGGTAAATGACTTGCCATGCCCCGTAAATCACTCGCAAATTTGGCCTTATAGTTAAACCCAGTTTCGGCAAAATTAAGGATAAGCTCAGTGCTCAGCACGCTATTGCCTTCTAAGTAGCCGTCAATAATTCCATTTGCGTGCGGTTGCAATTGCTCTATCCCTGCTTCAAGGCTGACCTTGGTCGTGACTTGATAACTTTGCTTATCTCCGCTTCCCGATAAGTCCAACGACAAAGGCATGTCCAACCACTTAGCAGACAAATTATTCACTTTGATAGTGTCATCATCGAAGCTAACCACACCTTTCACTTGCTGTAATTGCATCCCAGGCTTTGCCAAGAAAACAGGATTGTTGTCTAGGTAGATGTCACCTTTAGCATGTACGGCTCCTGAGTCTAGGTCGACGGCCAATTGCACATCCCCTTTTGCATCACCTTTACCTTGAACAATATCTAATATATTCGCGAGCGGATCTGCGAGCGGTGTTGCCGCAAAGAAAGGCTGTAACGTGCTCGCTTCAGTGGTGTGATTAATATCAACAGTCAGCACATCAGCGTGATTTAAATCCGCAATACTCACAATGACACCCTCATCAATACTTTGATTAACAAGTTCACCACGGTGTGCGTAAATATCCATTCTTTCGTTTTCAAAGTGTAGTGTGACATCACCTGAAGTAACGCTAGGCCAATCTGGTGCAAAACCAAAAGTAACCTCATTCAAACGTGATTTAACTTCAAACTGACCTTGCTTATTGGCGAAAGGAAATTGTGAAAGCGGCCCACTCAGTAAGACCTGTGTCTGTAAGTGCTGTCCACCTTGGATCCCTGCTTCTAAATAATCGACTAAGCTTTTACGCATAATACTGACAGGAAAGTACTGTGAAGCGATCTCTCCACGCCCACCGAGTAGCTCCGCATATAAATCAAGCCGAGGGTCATCAGATAACTGCAAGGAAAACTCTGTGGCTAACGCTACATCTTGATTGCTAAGCCAAAAGTTGGGACTAGAAACTTGCCAGCCTTGTGCTTGTTGATTGCGAATATAGACATCGCCACTGAGCTGCTGGAGCTTAATATTATCTTTGAAGGTCTCTTTTGATAGCAGTTCAGTTTGTTCAGCACTTAAATTGAGCCTAACTTGCTCATCAGTCGCATTCACCTCTAATCTGGTACCATAAATTCCTGGGATCCCTCGAAATGGCTCAAAAGCAATCTCTTCAATGACTCCCCATGCGGCAAAAGCATTATCAGTACCTAGGCTGAATTTTGCTGCGCTCAATTGACCATTGGGATTTATACCATATAACAAATCTCGCCCAGGGAATTTAGCAAGTTGTGCTAACTCAGCTAAAAAGTTGGCGTTAATATCCTTTAGCCAAAAGGTCTTGTTATCTTTATACCATTTCGCTTCAAATAAAATAGGAGCAAGCGATGCTTGATCGCGACTAAACTGGATACCACTACTTTGCACCCACCATCCCTGCTGATCTGGCTTTAATAGAAATTGCGCATCGTCTAATGCTAACGTGCGCTGATTTTCATCTTCTTGCCAAGTCAAGGTGCTGGGTTTGATATCCACTGTGATATCTTGCAATGTGCCTTGCTCGAAACCCAACCATAGCTGAGCATTGATGTCAGCTTTAAGATCAGGGTGTGCTAAGGTGATAAGCTCTTCTAGCCAATCGACTGGATTAACTTTATCCGCAGATACATAGATATTCCCCGCAAGTTCATGTAGCTTTCGCCCTGATAAAGAAAGACGAGCATTAAACTGACCTTGAGAGAACCCAGGTAATGCGATTTCTCCCACACCTTCATGTAATGCGCTAGAGTTTTGCCACACCAAGTCTTTTAGTAATAAACTGTGGGTTTTACCGCTGACAAAGGTGATATTAAGACGACTATTTTGTACCGCAAAATGCCCTACATCACCTAGAAAAAGGCTTTCAATTAATGCTTGCTGCTCAAAAGCACCTTGGTCTTGAGCCGCATTTAACTTGCTCAGATCTATATCGGCTTCAAACCCTTCCAGTACAAAATAGTTAGATGCGATCTGCATTTGTCGTACAGACTCAAATACATTGAGCTGCAAAGAGGTTTTGGCAATATTAATGGAGATTGGCGAGTCTTTATTATCTTTAAAAGAGAGCGACTCCAACACTAGGGCGGGCCCATTACCTTCCCAACTCGCACTGATCTGACCAATACTAATATCAACATTCAGTTGCTTTTGGATCAGCGCTTCGATGTTACTTCTATAATCATTTGCATAGGGCAAGGCGTACTTTAGCGCAGACACCAGCACCGCGAGTGTCACTAAAGTGATCGCAAAGATTTGCCACGCTTTACGCAGGCAGAAAAAACAGACGGCCTTAGCCTGCATGTACAGCTACCCTTTACATCATTACTACGTCAAACTGCTCTTGGCTATATAAGCTCTCAGTTTGAATGCTAACCTGCTTACCAATAAATAATTCAAGCTCAGCTAAATTATGATACTCATCGTTGATCAGGGCTTCGCTCACCGCTGGCGAGGCATAAACCATAAACTTGTCAGCATCATAAGCACGATTCACACGCACGATTTCCCGTAGGATCTCATAGCAAACGGTTTCAACTGTCTTTAATGAGCCACGACCCGAACAAGATGGACACACATCACAAAGAATATGTTCTAGACTTTCGCGCGTGCGCTTGCGGGTCATTTCCACAAGACCAAGTGCAGAGAGTCCATTGATATTCGCTTTCGCTCGGTCTTTAGACAACGCAGTTTCTAAAGAGTGCAATACTCGGCGTTTATGCTCGTCAGATACCATGTCAATAAAGTCGATAATAATGATACCACCAAGGTTTCGTAACCTTAGTTGCCTCGCAATTGCTGACGTTGCTTCAACATTGGTATTAAAAATCGTCTCTTCGAGGTTACGATGGCCAACGAACGCGCCAGTATTGACATCAACCGTTGTCATTGCTTCTGTTTGGTCAATGATAAGGTAGCCACCAGACTTTAACTCAACCTTTCGATGTAGTGCCTTTTGGATCTCAGTTTCAACATCAAACAAGTCAAAAATAGGACGCTCACCTGGGTAATACTCAAGTGCACTTGCGAGTTGGGGAACAAACTCTTCAGTGAAAAGCTTTAGCTCTTGGTAGGTTAACTTTGAGTCAACACGAATACGCTCCATATCCTCACCAACATAATCACGCAAGGTGCGAAATGCTAAGGTAAGATCCTCGTGCAAGATTTTTGCTTTGCTCGTTTTACGGCGGCGAGTCACTATTTTTTGCCAAAGCTTTTTCAAAAACTCAGCATCGTGCTGTAACTCTGCCTCCGAAGCACCTTCAGCAGCGGTACGAACGATAAAACCACCGTTTTCGTCATTATATTGTGCAACGATTTCTTTTAATCGGTCGCGCTCTTGTTCGGTTTCAATACGTTGACTCACTCCCACATGCGTAGCATCTGGCATAAACACCAAATAGCGTGAAGGAATAGTAATGTCCGTTGTCAGTCTAGCGCCTTTTGTGCCAAGCGGATCTTTGACCACTTGTACCATAATAAACTGACCTTGTTTAACCAGCTCACGAATATCCTGCACTTTCTTAACTGGGGACTCGGCCACCCCCTCTTCGATAGAAGCGCTGTTCACGATATCTGACGCATGTAGAAACGCCGCTTTTTCCAAGCCGATGTCGACAAAAGCAGCCTGCATACCGGGAAGAACTCGGCTTACTTTGCCAAGATAAATATTACCAACGATGCCGAGGTTACCGATCCGTTCAACTTGAACTTCTTGCAGCACCCCATTTTCGATTAAGGCTACGCGACTTTCACTTGGGGTGACATTGATTAGTAGTTCGCTACTCATATTTTATTTTAAAAACCGTTGAATTAATTCGTCTGTCTCATATAAAGGTAAGCCGACAACTGCAAAATAGCTACCTTGGATCTCAGTTACAAAGCGTCCACCTACCCCTTGGATCCCGTAACCACCCGCTTTATCTTGTGGCTCGTTAGTGTCCCAATAGGCCTCTATCTCAGTTTCGCTAAGCGTTTTAAAAGTCACATTGGTCACAATCACATCACTCAGTACTTTGCTTGTGTCTGCAATTGCAATCGCAGTCATCACCTGATGTGTATTACCAGAAAGGCGCTGCATCATCGCTTTGAAATCCGCTTTATCACGAGGCTTGCCAAGTGCTTCCCCGTCAATAACGACCACAGTATCACTGCCAAGAACCGGCCTGTCGGTATATCCTAGCGCCACACCAGACTGTGCTTTTAAACGCGCTAAGCGCTCCACAAGCTGTAATGCGGTTTCATCGTCTAGTGGACTTTCATCAGCATCAACACTAAATTGCTCAAACGAATAGCCAAGCTGAGAGAGTAGCGCTTTGCGACGCGGAGAAGCCGAAGCTAAATATAAAGAAATAGACATTATCTGATCCTAAACTGTCTACGATATTTTCTTAGCAGTGGGAATATCCATAGCCAGCACACCATGCCCGTAACCGCAGGCCACAGATAATGCGGGTTAAAGTAGATATCAAGCAAGAAATGATTAAGCCAAAATTGTAACAAATGATAGAGCGCGAGAAATAGCCCAATCAGCACAGCTTGCTGCCAGATGGAGAAATTACGAATTTTCTGAAAGTTGCTGGCGGTAATATAAATACAAATGGAATAGGTCAACGAGTTCACCCCGAGTGGCGCGCCCATCGCTAAATCTATTATCAGGCCAGTCATCCAAGCCCAGCCAATATTCACACGGTGAGGAACGGCCAAAGACCAGTACATCAACACCAATAATACCCAGTCAGGACGAAAGGGCTCTAGTGAAAAAGGCAATGGCATAAGCGCCATGATTAACGCAACAAAGACACTCAATGCAATCAATAAGTTGCTATGTTTACTCATGATTAATTGCCTCTTGGCTACGTTTACCTAATACCACGAGTAAGCGAATGCGATCTAGTTGTGCAATTGGCTCTGCTTGTACTTGTGCAAATGGTAGACCTTCGTCTCTGTCTATCTCAGTAACTACAGCCACCGGATAGCCTTCGGGGAAAGTACCACCAAGCCCGGAAGTGACCAACACATCACCAATGCGAATATCCATACTATGCGGTACATGAGCAAGACGAACATTATTGATTTTACCCGTCCCCTCAACCACAGTGCGAACGTCATTACGCAATATTCTGACCGGTGTCGCATGGGTGGTATCTGTCATTAGCAGCACTCTTGAGGTCGTTGTACCGACTTGAGTTAGCTGCCCAACAATGCCCATTTCGTCAATAACAGCCTGCCCTTCGCTGATCCCATCAATAGTGCCGCGATTAATCACTACCTGATGACTATAAGGGTTCGAATGAACAGACAAGACTTGAGATATTAAACGTTGATTGGTTTCCCTAGCCGAAGCACCTAATAAAGCGCGCAATTCTTGATTTTCTTTTTGCAAAAACTGCAGTTGCTGCAATTGCTCACTCTGTATTAATTGTTTTTCTCTGAGTGCTTGGTTTTCTTGTTGCAGCTTTTCTCTGGTATTGAGACTTTTCAGGCCCAAGTTGAACGCTTCATAGGGAAGGTTAGCGACGTACAGTAGCGGACTGACCAAAGTATTTAAACTGGTTCGCACCATAGTCCCACCAACCGTGTAGCGGTCACCAATGATCAGAATAATACTAAGCACAACTGCGACAGTAAGTCGCAGTTGTAAAGGTACGGTTCGGCCAAATAATAAATTCATCAGTCGTAACTAAATACGTCACCACCGTGCATGTCTATCATCTCTAACGCCTTACCACCACCTCTTGCCACACAAGTTAATGGATCATCGGCAACCACAACTGGAATACCAGTTTCTTCCATCAACAAACGGTCTAAGTCTTTGAGTAATGCGCCACCACCTGTTAATACCATGCCGTGGGCAGAAATATCAGAGGCAAGCTCTGGTGGCGACTGCTCTAGCGCAACCATTACTGCACTTACAATTCCCATCAAAGGTTCTTGTAAGGCTTCTAAGATTTCATGTGAGTTGAGTGTGAAAGAGCGTGGCACCCCTTCAGCTAAGTTACGTCCGCGAACCTCAATCTCAATCGGCGTTTCACTCTTAAATGCAGAGCCTATTTCATGTTTGATATGCTCAGCCGTCGCTTCACCAATCAGGCTTCCAAAGTTGCGACGTACATAGTTGATAATCGCTTCATCAAACTTATCACCACCGATACGTACTGAAGACGAGTAAACAACACCATTCAGTGAGATAATTGCGACTTCCGTCGTACCGCCACCAATATCAACAACCATTGAACCCGTCGCTTCAGATACTGGTAGGCCAGCACCAATTGCAGCAGCCATAGGCTCTTCAATTAAGTACACTTCACGCGCACCGGCGCCCATTGCGGATTCACGGATTGCACGTTTTTCAACTTGCGTTGCACCACAAGGTACGCAGATAAGTACACGAGGGCTTGGACGCATAAAGTTATTATTGTGCACCTGTTTGATAAAGTGCTGTAACATTTTTTCTGTTACATAGAAGTCTGCAATCACCCCATCTTTCATCGGGCGAATAGCTTTAATGTTACCCGGCGTTCGGCCTAGCATTTGCTTAGCCGCAGTACCCACTGATGCAACACTTTTTGGGCCACCAGCTCGCTCCTGACGAATTGCCACTACCGATGGCTCATTCAGTACGATGCCTTCTTCTTTTACATAAATAAGTGTGTTTGCCGTCCCTAAATCGATAGAGAGATCGTTAGAAAATAATCCGCGTAATTTTTTAAACATGAGGCTGGGTGACCTTTCAGAATTCTGTCAAACAAAGCAGCATCACCTGCTGCTCTTAATTTACTACTTATCGCTCTCGAACGAGTCGAAAACCTATATAATTCGCTCTAAAATCTGGCGCTAACGCTAAGCGAGTTGACACTCGAGCCAAACTCGGCGCGAAATTCCATGCACCACCACGCACTGTAACATCGTTCTGAGAAGCACGCTTTTGCGTCCACTCCCAGACATTTCCTACAGTATCATATAAGCCATAGCCATTGGGCGAGAATTGGGCAACTGGTGAAGGGCTTTTATTAGACCACTCACTGCCACACCAACCACAATTAGCTAGGTTTCTTCCGATTTCATTACCCCATGGGTACTCAGATGCAGTGCCTGCACGCGCCGCATATTCCCATTCAACTTCATTGGGTAATCTAAATTGCTGTCCTTTTTCGCCAGATAACCAGTTGGCATACGCTTTGGCATCATCATAAGCAACACAAACAACGGGAAAATTATCTGATTGCTCGTAACCTGGGTTTTCCCAATTATATTCAAGCTCCCAAACCGGTTCGCCATTTTTATAATATGCGCAGCCTTTACCTTGTTCGGCTAAGGTTTTATATCCAGTGCTTTGTGCAAAACGGCGAAAAGCCGCTACTGTAACCTCAGTGCTCTGCATGGCATATGAATGACTCAACACTTTTTCAACAATGGGACGCTCATTTGGTAGACCATTACCCGTCAAATCTCCCATTTTAAAAGTGCCAGCAGGGATAATAGCTAGCTCATTTTCGGTAGTTGCAACAGCAACCACCTGTGCTTGTTGCGCTTCAGACGCAGGCTTTTTCGTTACAACAGACGTTATCGATTGGCGTTTCTTCACCAATTTCGCATTAATGGTTTGTGCAGCTCGTAGGTTAATGCGTGCTTTATAAGGTTCATAACCTAACTTACGGATCTCAACATCATAAAATCCGGCAGGAATTGCTACTGTCGTTTTTGTCGCGCCGTAGCTGACTCCATTAATAAATACTTCGTCGTCGTAAACATTTGATCTTAAAGTTAACTCGACTGTTTTATCAGCCGTTTGTGACTTTTTTACAAGAGGGGTCTCCACGACAGGCTGCTTTGTAATAGTCGCAACTTCAACTGACTCACTTTGCTCGTCCGAAAAAGTCAGTTGATTATCACTGTAGACGCTCGAGTAGTTAGACTGGTAATTTACGGCAAGCGGAGTGCCATACTCAGCACAATAACGATTGTCTAAGCTCAACAAGTTACATAAGCGGCTGCTATTTACATCACCACGCATCGTCACACTGAGGTTAACGTTGTAGTTGCCTTGTCCACTAAATCCACTATTTACAACATGGCTGCTAATCACTTGAACCTGCGCGCCAGCCATATTGCGTTTTGGCTCGACAACACGGCTCTCGGTTAGGTTTGCAAAAATCTGATCAATAAAGCGCTTAGTTGCTTTTTGAAGCCCCATTTGCTGACCACGCTGCTCACAAGCCGCCAAGGTTTCTGTGCGCTTACAGTTAATCGTGTGGTCTACCTCTAAAGTACCTTCACGAGTAAACTCATTACGTAGTCGCTCTACTCGCGCTGTGCCAAGCTGATCTTTTAAGTTTTCGAGTGTATTTACTAAGGTGTGCTTAGTTACACGGACTTGCTCAATATCTTTACGCTGTGATGCAATCGCCGCAATTTGCATCGCAATGTCTTCTTTATTCTGCTTGTGATCTGCCACCGCTTGCTGATAACGCGTTTGCGCAGAAGAAATATCAATGGAAGGATCATCAATTAGCCGACGATACAACTCATTCATTGCATCTAAGGCCTGATTTTTTTCTTTATCTAACTCACCTGAACGTTTTCTCAATAACTCAAGTTGAGACTGCAGACGCGTTTCCTCTGCTAGGTGCTTTTCTAAAACGACCGAGTATCTGTCTAATTCACTTTGCTTATTAGACAATTCAGACTCGATGGCAGTGACCGTCGCAGTATCTTGCGCCATAGCGCTTTGAGCAACAGTACCCATGGCCAAGATCGAGGCCGAGACAATAAAAGTTAAAGGAGCAATTCGCATATGTTCCATTCCCAACAGCGGCAATTGTTTGGTCTTGTTATTTCTTATAGTTAGGGCTCTATGCTATGTACTTACAAAGTAAAACACAAGCTTTGCACAATTAATATCTGAGTTTACAACTATTAACCAGCGTCTTGCCAGTTTTTAGCTGAGATTTTGCCTATTTTTCTCAAACATTGTGATGTATTACTAATTCGAGCCCAAAATAGTAGATAGGCAATCAAAGATATGTGGTAACCTCTGGAGTGAAATGCTCGGGTTATTTATTATAGAGCGCAAAATATCAGACTAATTTCATCATGCAAACCATCACCAATATCGCCGAGTCACCAATTCAAACTATTCACCACCCGACATTGGATAAGTACGGTTTGACTTTGCTGGTTAAGCGTGATGATTTGCTCCATCCTGTGATCCAAGGAAACAAGTGGCGTAAGTTAAAATACAACATTCTCCACCTAAAGAAAGCAGGCCTTGGAGAGTTAGTCACTTTTGGCGGGGCGTTTTCCAATCACTTATATGCTACCAGCATGGCGTGCAAACTTTTCGCAATCAAAGGGCGCTTAATTGTTAGAGGCCCAGAGATTGACCTACACAATCCAACGCTAAAAATGGCAAGCGCTTGCGGGCTTACACTTCATCCCGTGAGTCGAGTCGAATATCGGCAAAGAAATCAACCTGAATACATTAAAACTCTGCAAGCCAAGTTTAATAATGCTTATCTCATACCAGAAGGCGGCACTAATGCACTTGCACTGCAAGGCGTTGAAGAGTTAGCGCATTCCTTGCCTCAAAGTGATTATGTCATGACTGCCGTGGGCAGTGGTGGCACAATAGCAGGACTAACCTCGGGGCTACCTAACCACACGCAGGTTTTAGGCGTTACGGTACTTAAAGGTGCTGAATACCTAGCACAGGAGATACATGAATTAATCACAGCTCAGCGCTGCGCGCCATGGCAGCTACTCCATAATTTTCACCACGGAGGTTACGCCAAGACAACACCTGAATTGCTGAGCTTTTGCCATGAAATGAAAGTAAAATGTCGTTTGCCTCTTGAGCCTATTTACACGGGGAAACTATTTTACGCCATTTTCACTTTGGCCAAACAAGGATACTTCAAAAAAGGCAGTGTGATCACCGCAATCCATACCGGCGGTTTACAAGGATTAGATGGCTTGAGATATTTGGAAAACAAAAAGTCGACTTAATCAGCTCATGCGATTAGCATTTTAGTGAATATCAGCGAGTTGTTGTAATGGTGCGGAGAAATAATGCCCTTGAGCCCCTTTCACTCCAAGCCCTTTGATGCAACTCAGTTCAGCAACGGTTTCAATCCCCACTGCATATACTGGGATACCCAAGCTTCTCGCTTGAGCGACGATTTGCTTTACTGTGCGTTTACGGTAGGCAGACTTTTCAATGCCGTGCACTAGCTCATAGCTGAGTTTGATGGCTTTTACCAACTCGACAAGCGGTGAGCGCCCTAGCGTCAGAGCCTGCGTAACGTTATCCAAATAAATATCGCACCCAAGTCGGTTCAACCTATCAAAAGCGGTCAACAATCGCTCTCCATGTTGGTAGACCTCTTCAATGCTAAGTTCAAACCCGATTGCCGCACCACTATGAGACGCAATGAGCTGCCCCTCTAGCCAATCAATAAACTGATTATCCACCCAACTCGAAATATGTAAGTTAATACTTACTTTACCAAAATTCCTTTCCTGCTCATAAACAGACAACACCTGCTTCACTATCGCTCTATCAAGAAACTGAAATTGCTCTGGGGTATAAAGGTGTTGCATCACCTGCTTGGCCGAAATTCTCCCCATTTCTTTGTGAGTTATCCTCAATAGCGCTTCGCTTACAATTACATCTTCGGCTAAAAAGTCGAACAACGGCTGGAAGAATAGTGAAAACTGCCCAACTTTGAGGTAACTAAGCAAAGCCTCACCGTCTTCATTAAGACGTTTTGCCAATAACTCTGTAAGATGAACTAAATGGGTATGTTGCCACACTTGATTTTGCGCGATTGAGAGCGCTGATTTAGCGCTTTGATAAACCTGTGTTTGCTGTTTACTCTCCTGATAAAAACAAGCGCCGAGCTTGACTTTACTGCGTGACAAATCCCCCCGAAACTCTAGCAGCACTCTGTATACGATTTCATGAATTTGCTTTGTCAAATCCATACCTTTAGTCGCTCCTACTTGCTTGACTGTCACTGCTAGTGCTCCCGAAGCAAGATATTTAACCGCTACCGTCCCAAACTCTCCAGCGCCTTTAACCAGCGCAAGCTGAAAGTGTAGTTGCAAGTCAACTTCTTTGGGCGTGCTACACTGCCAATGGACTAAAGCAAATAACGCATATTGCCTTTCAGAAGGCGGAGCTGGCAACGCCACTGGTTTTTGCTCATTTGAGCTATATGCCGCCTTACCATATAAAAACCACCACCGATGTACGAATAACACGAGTCCAATTGACAACAAGTTAAAAAATATCAATATGAAACCATGACTTATCCATATAGATTCATGATATAAGGTAACGGTTTGGTCATTCGCAGCAAATTGGTGTTCTTCTGCATTCGCAACAGGTAACAACGAAAAACCATACCTCGTAGCTATTTCACTTGCTCCCGCAGCAAAGGCTTCAGTTGATAGCTGGGTAATTTCAGCCGCAGCCTCCTCTCCTTGGGTGTGAACCTGAAGGTGTAATAAATGACTAAAAAGAAAATTTAAACACAACAACACCGCCAAACTTACCGCGACTAGCTTTTTTCGGTACTGACGACTAAATCCATCTAACAGCTGAGTTGGCATAATATTTTTATTGCGTGAAAAGATAACTGAAGTGTTGTTCAAAATAATGCAAAACTCAAGCAAAATGCGGCTTTAAATTGTACAGAAAGGTTAAGCAACTGAGCCAAAACTAGAAATGCGTTAAGTTCATTGATCGTACATGAGGTTAAGCTTCATCTAAGCCAACTTATCGCAACTTACTTAGAGATAATGTAAGCCAATAAAAAACAAAAACCCCAGCATAATGCTAGGGTTTCCTTAAACGCTATACCACTCTTTAGTACGGATCAGAAGGGAATATCATCATCAAAATCAATTGGCGGCTCCATAGGGTTTGAGCTTCCGCCTGATTGACCGTTGTTTTGGTTCTGTTGTGGTGCAAAACCACCTTGAGACTGACCGCCAAATCCAGAAGACTGCTGTGAATTCTGTTGCGATTGCTGTGGTGCGAATCCACCTTGCTGTTGGTTTGACTGGCTTTGCTGTGGCTGCGAATATTGCTGCTGAGGCGCTTGATTATAGCTTTGCTGGCCATAATTATTTTGCTGCTGTTGACCACCTTGGTACTGGCCACCACCTTGACTTTGCTGCTCGCCACGGCCACCTAGCATTTGCATTTGACCACCCATGTCCACAACGATTTCCGTTGTATACTTTTCTTGGCCGCTTTGATCTGTCCACTTACGAGTCTGTAGACGACCTTCAATGTACACCTGCGAGCCTTTTCTTAAATACTCACCTGCAACTTCCGCAAGTTTGCCAAACAACACCACGCGGTGCCATTCTGTGCGCTCTTGCAATTGACCGGTGTTTTTATCTTTCCAGCTATCCGTAGTTGCAATGCTGATGTTAGCCACGCCGTTACCGTTTGGCATATAGCGAACTTCAGGATCTTGGCCCAGATTACCTACCAAAATTACTTTATTAACACCACGTGCCATGGCATTGTCTCCTCACACTATGACAAGCCCAGCACTTGCTTGGCTTGCTTCAAATCAAAAATTTTATCATCTACTTTTAGGTAGCTACGATTCTCATCTCTTACTACCGTGGCCTCAAGTACCCCAGGTAATGAAACCAGTTGGTCTGCTAATTCCGTCGCCTGTTGCTCATTTTCTACAGCAGAAACTAAGCTGATCGCTTTGCTCTTAGGTGGCACTTGCATACCCCAAGCGATAACAAACCATATTACCCCAATAATAGCCGTTGCGGCAAATATCGTATCGACCGCAAAATTTTGTGCCAAGATACCACCCAAAGCACCGCCTATAAATGCACCTAGAAACTGGCCTGATGAAAACACTCCCATCGCCGAGCCTTTTTGATTTGCTGGAGCTATGCGAGAAACCAGCGCAGGCATAGTTGCTTCAAGAAAGTTAAAGGCAATAAAATAGACCAACATAGCAGCTGCGATCACCCAAAGTGAATCTACAAAACAATACAAGGTAACTGAGCTTACCACTAGCATTGCAATAGACAGCAAGAATGTCTGCTTTTCTTTTTGTTTGCGGATCGCCACTATCATCATCGGTGCCATCAAAATGAAGGCGAGTAAGAATACTGGAATATAAAGTTGCCAGTGTCTGTCTGCAGCAAGGCCATCACGGATTAACTGACCTGGCAAGGCTACAAAAATCGTAGTCAACGTCAAATGTAATAGCAACACACCCAGATCAAGTCTCAGTAACTGTGGGTTTTTAACCAAGCGACGAATATCTGCAAAGCTTGCAATTGTGTCGCCTTTTGGCGCTTTATTTACCGCATTTGGTACCATAAAAGTGATGATAGCAATACCTACAATCGCTAATACTGCAGTAAGCCAGAAAATTCCCGCGATACCAAAAGACGCCGCAATCATTGGTCCTAATAACATGGCCACAGCAAAGCTCATACCAATGCACATGCCGATGACCGCCATTACTTTAGGACGCTGCTCGTCGCGGCTCAAATCTGCGGCAAGTGCAAGTAAAGCGCTTGCAATAGCACCCATGCCCTGTAGCGCTCGACCAAACGTTACCCAATAGATTGAATCCGCTAAGGCTGCAATAACGGACCCCAAGGCAAACACCAGTAAACCACCTATAATAATTGGCTTACGGCCGAACTTATCAGACAACCAACCCATAGGGATCTGTAGCACGGCTTGAGTCAAACCATAAGCACCAATCGCCAAACCAATCCACAATGGTGAAACATCCTGTAAAGATTGGCCATAAACAGCCAACACAGGCATCAGCATGAACAAACCGAGCATGCGGAAAGCGAAAACACCAGCAAGAGAAATCGCGGCGCGTTTTTCTGTCGGGTTTAAAGAGTCATTAGACATAAGGCGGTATTCATCACTATCGAAAATCACGCGCAAGTTTAACAAACTCTTTTCTTAACTTACACTAGCGCGAGCGGATCTTTGCAATGCGGTTATTAACATCATGAATTTGAGCGGCTTGCTCCGAAAGAAAAAACGCTAATGAACGTCGTACTTAACCGTGATCTGCTCTAACTTCCCGCTACGTTTTACCCGTTCAAATGCTTGACTCAACCGCTGCAAACGCTCGCTCGTTGTGCGTGCCTTGCTAAAAGCAAAATATACTGGGCTTTCGTTAATAACCAACGGACTAATAGCAAACTTTTCAAAATCAGGGTTATTTTTATTTTGATACAGGATGTTGAATTTTTCTTCTAAAAACCCTGCAATCCGTCCCTTTTTGAGCAAATTCAGTTTCACCTGATTGTCTGGTACATAGATAAATTGCGTTTCACTGTCGACACGACGCGCAAGACGAGCTGTAAATGCTTCACCATAATAAGCATTACGCTGAATAGCGATGGGCTTTGACAGATGGAATAACGACTCAAGTGAGTCAAGCTGGTGAGGTTCGCCTGAATTCATTGCAAAAACAATGGTTTCCATTCGTTGAGGACCAATAAAATAGGCAAACTGTTCTCGTACTGGTGTTTTTGTAACACTCAAAATAAGATCGATATCGCCCTCCTCTAATAGCTTCAGCGCCCGACCCCAAGGAATACTTACGAAGCGATAACTACACCCAGCTTCATCTAACAAGGCTTTTGCGAAATCAACGTCCATACCGTGCCAAACAAGGTTGTCATTTAATTTAGACTGCGCCGCATAATTCTCAAACCGCACCACCAGCTCACAAGCGAAGCTGTTTTGGCAAAGCAGCACCATAAGCAATAAAAGTCGATACAAAATCAATATCCCAAGTTGATCGGTTTAATAAGTTTAGTTCGTTTAGCAGAGATAACTTAATTTTGTATTCGGGATGCGGTAATCTGTTCACTTCACATCATGCTTTGACTGATCCAGGTTTCAATTTAGTGGATTAGTATCGCGTACTCAGTACAGCGCACGAAAAAACACAAGGGTCGTATGGATAAAATAGAAGTTAGGGGTGCCCGCACCCACAATTTAAAAGACATTTCACTCACTATTCCAAGAGACAAGTTGATAGTGATCACGGGTCTTTCTGGCTCAGGGAAGTCGTCTTTAGCATTTGACACCTTATACGCAGAAGGCCAGCGTCGTTATGTTGAGTCTTTGTCTGCGTACGCGAGGCAGTTTTTATCGCTGATGGAAAAACCAGATGTGGATCACATTGAGGGCTTGTCTCCCGCGATTTCCATTGAGCAGAAGTCGACTTCTCACAACCCACGCTCAACCGTAGGAACCATTACCGAAATATACGACTATTTAAGATTACTCTTTGCTCGAGTGGGTGAACCGAGATGCCCTACGCATGATTTACCGTTAGCCGCACAAACTATCAGCCAAATGGTTGATACTGTATTGGCACTACCAGAGGGTAGCAAACTTATGCTACTTGCACCGGTGGTGAAAAACCGTAAAGGTGAACACGTAAAACTGTTAGAAGAGCTTGCAAGCCAAGGTTTTATTCGTGCGCGTATCGATGGCGAGGTATGCGATCTCTCAGATCCTCCAACGCTAGAATTACAGAAAAAACATACCATAGAAGTCGTGGTGGATCGTTTTAAAGTCAAAGCAGGACTTGAGCAACGGTTAGCCGAATCTTTTGAAACCGCGCTTGATTTAGCTGATGGCATTGCGCAAATCGCCTATATGGATGATAGCGACGCTGACGAACTGATCTTTTCGGCCAACTTTGCCTGTCCAACTTGTGGCTATGCCATGAGCGAACTTGAACCGCGATTGTTTTCTTTCAATAACCCAGCAGGTGCGTGCCAAAGCTGTGATGGTTTAGGGGTAATGCAGTATTTTGATCCCAAACGTGTAGTGCAAAACCCAGAACTAAGCTTGTCTGGCGGTGCAATCAAAGGGTGGGATAAACGCAGTTTTTACTATTTTCAGATGCTAAGTTCGGTTGCCGAGCAATATGGATTTGACTTAGAAACGCCATTTCAGGATCTGCCGAGTAAATTTCAAAAAGTGGTTTTAGAAGGCTCAGGCAAAACTAAAATCGCGTTTAAGTATCGTAATGACAGAGGCGATCTTATCACCCGCAATCACGAGTTCGAAGGCGTATTAAACAACATGAATCGCCGTTATCGGGAAACGGAGTCAAGTTCAGTAAGAGAAGAGCTTGCCAAATATCAAACCAGCCAAGCGTGTCCAAGTTGTCATGGCTCACGACTGCGCGAAGAAGCTCGCCATGTGTTTATCGGCTCGACTAACCTGCCAACCGTAACAACGATGAGTATCGGCGAAGCCAGTCAATTTTTTATCGACTTAGCACTCACTGGCCAAAAAGCCCAAATTGCGGACAAAATACTCAAAGAGATCCGCGATCGTTTATCATTTTTGATCAATGTTGGCCTAAACTACCTTTCTTTGGAGCGTAGTGCTGATACTTTATCTGGCGGTGAAGCTCAGCGGATCCGTCTTGCAAGCCAAATTGGCGCAGGTCTCGTGGGGGTAATGTACGTACTGGATGAGCCTTCAATTGGTCTACATCAACGCGATAACGACCGTTTACTTAAAACACTCACGCACTTAAGAGATCTTGGCAACACCGTGATTGTGGTAGAACACGACGAAGATGCCATTCGTGCAGCCGATCACATCATAGATATAGGCCCAGGCGCCGGCGTGCACGGTGGCTATGTCGTCGCAGAGGGAACTCGCGATGAGATAATGCAAAGCAAAGACTCATTAACAGGGCAATATCTCAGTGGCGAAAAACGCATTGACGTTCCAACGCAACGTCATCAATGTGATGACAAGTGGCTTGAGCTTAAAGGCGCAACGGGCAACAACCTAAAAAGTGTCGATTTAAAAGTACCAGTTGGTCTAATGACTTGCATAACAGGGGTATCTGGTTCAGGTAAGTCTACCCTCATTAATGACACCCTATTCAAGCTTGCTCATCAGGAATTAAACGGTGCAACAACGCAAGAAGCTGCACCATATGAGTCAATTCATGGGCTAGATCACTTCGATAAAGTTATCGATATTGATCAAAGTCCAATCGGTCGCACACCACGTTCGAACCCAGCAACTTACACCGGGATCTTTACTGCTATCCGCGAATTATTTGCAGGAACACAAGAATCGCGTTCACGCGGTTATAAGGTTGGCCGCTTTAGTTTTAATGTTAAGGGTGGTCGCTGTGAGGCCTGCCAAGGCGATGGCGTTATCAAAGTAGAAATGCACTTCCTACCGGATGTCTACGTTCCTTGTGATGTCTGTACTGGTAAGCGCTATAACCGTGAAACACTAGAAGTGCTGTATAAAGGTAAAAATATCCACGAAGTGTTGGAAATGACCGTTGAGGACGCTCGAGAATTTTTTGATAAAATTCCCGCTATCAATCGCAAACTTCAAACTTTAATGGACGTTGGCCTTTCCTACATTCGCTTAGGGCAAGCCGCCACAACTTTGTCCGGTGGTGAAGCGCAGCGTGTTAAGCTCGCTCGTGAGTTATCAAAACGAGATACCGGTAAAACACTTTACATCCTCGATGAGCCAACCACAGGTCTGCACTTCCATGATATTCAGCAGCTACTCGCGGTATTACATCGTCTGCGCGATCATGGTAATACGGTGTTGGTTATCGAGCATAATCTAGATGTCATCAAAACCGCAGACTGGATTGTAGACTTAGGTCCAGAGGGAGGAGCTGGAGGTGGTCAAATACTCGTCTCAGGTACGCCTGAAACGGTGGCAGACTTCGCGGCTTCGCATACAGGTAAGTACCTTAAGCCCTTGTTGTCTTAATTTCTAAAAGTCTCTATTATTGGTGCATAATAATTACAAATTCATTTATTATGCACCAACTTCTCGCGCCAAAAAACTTAACCGCGTACCTAGCAAGACTGCGCTTTTCCATCGGCCAATTTTGGCAAAGCCTAACGATAGCTCAACGCTATTATTTGGTCAGCTTTGTTATTTTCATGTTCAGCTTAAGTGAGCCTGAAGATAATCACTTTATCGCTTTTTTGATATTAATAACCACAGTAACAGCGCTATGCTATGAATTCTGGCCAAGGATCATGATCTTTTGGGAAAGTGTACCAGGTAAAGCACTGATACTGTTATTTTACGCCTTTATCGCTAATTTTGTGTTAGTTCAAGCTGATGGCCGTATCAACGATTTAACTGGGGTCAGCACAGATAACTTCCCTTACACACATAATTTGAGTGTGTTGCTGTCGTTACCTACTTGGTTTTTTATTACCAGCACCTTTTTATTAATTCTCGCGCAACTATTAATGACGTGCTACGTCGTGGTGCTTTTCTTACTTAAACCATTACGTATAAAGCCTTTTTGGCATCAGAGTCACTATCGCTATCCGGCGACAACAGCAATAATCAGGCTGATCATGTGTTTTGTTTTACTGGCTTTCTTGGTGCTCGGCATCGCTAAATCCGGGGCTTCAACCGCATTTACTGAGTTTTCTTCTGATTTCAAAGTAGATGAGACCGGGATTTCTTTCCAAGCCAACGCGAAAGAATCGCGCTCTGCAGAAGAAAACGAAGGAGCATCGGAAACTCAACCTCAAGTGGCCAACACGAGCGGCGATACTCCGCGACAAGATAAAGCACAGTCCACTGCAGATGAGCCGGAGTCGTTAACGGTATCTATTAATAACGATCCCAATCCAGATTTGCACGAGCAAGGCAAAAACTATAACGATGTACTTAACCAAATATTGGCTTACTTTATCTTTCGCTTTGAATCTGACGGAAACTCACGTTGCGAGCACAGCAAAGGCAGTAATATTGTTGAATTAAACGATTATGAGATCTTGGAGATCATGCCGGATAACACCGCAGAATATGGTTTCACTTATACAGTAAAACCTTGTATTTCAGCGGCAATTGGTCATCAGTTTAAACCGCAGAAACCATAAAAGTACCTAGCGCATCGCGCTCTTGCTGACTCAGCGGTTGAGGTTGCTTAACCGCAAAGTCGTATCGCACCATTATAGTTTTACCTTCAGCACAGCACTCTCCATGCTGCCAAGCCTGCTGCAAAATGACAAATGAGCTGTTGCCAATATGTTCAACAGCCGTTTTTATTTCGACTTCCTGACCATAAAACAGCTCCCCTTTAAAGGTGACTTCGACTTTGGCAACAATCAATTTCCACTCTTTTGGATTTAAATCTGGTGTAAATATTTTGAAAATAGGTGTGCGCGCGGCTTCAAACCACACTGGGAGTACGGTATTGTTGATATGTCCAAGCACGTCTGTATCACAAAAACGCGGCATAAGCTTTTCAGACAGCATAATAACTCCAATAAAAACTAGGGAAAAACATGAGTGATTTTATTCGCGTTTACGATAACGCACTCAGTTCAGACTTTTGCGATGAATTCGTAAAGACCTTCGATCAAAGCCCACATTTAAAACAGGGGACTACGTCTGGTGGTGTCGACTTGAGTAAAAAAGTCAGTCACGATCTTTATTTAAATTCCTATCCTGACTATGCCAAACAGTTACAGCACATTCAACAAGTTACGGCAAAGCACTTATTTGAATACCTTGAAGAACATTTCTTTATGATCATCGGTGCATTTGGACTTAAAGTGTATCACCCCAAAACTGGTGAGCCTGTCGACCTCACTGTGGATAACTTTGAAGAAGTCGGCAAGCCACAACTCCCGGTCCTTGCTCAGCAGCTGTTTCGTTTGGGTGCTATCCAAGCCCAGCGCTATCAAATAAATAAAGGCGGCTATCCCTATTGGCATAGCGAAGTCTACCCTCAACATGACCATAATGAAGCCTTACACCGAGTGCTGTTATTTATGTTCTACCTTAACGATGTCGAGGAAGGTGGCGAGACTGAGTTTTATTATCAGCAGCGTAAAATTGCCCCAGTAAAAGGCTCTATGGTGATAGCGCCAGGGTATTTTACACATACACATAGAGGCAACATTCCAGTTTCTAATGATAAGTATATACTCACTTCATGGGTGTTATTTAATAGAGCAGAGCAACTCTATGGAACGCCCAAATAAGCTATCTCTATAATTCAGGGGCTGTTGAACTCAAGCATGTAAGATCAACAGCCCCCACAGAACTTATTTAGCTTTGGTAAATTCAGCCCACTCTATCAACATGGGTAAAAAGTCTTCATAGCCACACACCGCCATCATACCCGACTCATCTAAAGCCAGTGCGTCTTCTTGGTACTGCGCTATGTCATCACTTTCATGAAACAGAGCGTGGCTTTCAAATAATGCTTCTTGCGGCGTGAACGTGGCGCGGATCTCTTTTCCAGCCAACACAAGCTCTTCTTTTTGATTTGGTAGGTTTTCAAGCTGTATCAGCAAGCTGACAATACGCTCATGTGCAAGCTCTTCGCTCAGCCACCGACCTATCAACGCATGCTCGTCATTTAAGCGAGCTCGAAACCCAGAAAGTGGGTCACGAATAAACTGGTATTCCATCTTTACTTCTTAACTAAATTACCTTGTTTTATTATACCTAAGTAGCGTCCGCTAAGCATTCATTGATAGAATTACCTTTTAACCACTCGATTGTTGGTCAACGCATGTCGCCTGTTGAGATCTTATTTCCTCTCATTTTTATCGTTATTTCTGGGTTTTTGAGTGCAAAGATAGGCTTTATTGCCATCAATCAGCTTGATGGCTTGCGTACTTTTATCTTTAATTTATGTATTCCTGTGCTGTTATTTAGCAGTATGGTGCAAGCAGATCTGGAAAGCCTCGCGACGGGCTCATTGTTATTATCCTTTTATCTTCCAGTCGCTCTGACTTATGTAAGCTTATACCTATTTCTTTTCAAGGCACAACATCGTTCAAAAGCAGACAGCGCAGCATTGGCATTAAGTGGCACCTACTCTAATACCGTGTTAGTCGGATTACCGATTATCTTAATGGCACTCGGTGAGCAAGCCGCTGCCATGGTATTTATGATTATTACATTCCATAGTGCGATGCTGTTTTTTATGACATTTTTACTGGCAGCAAGGCACAAAAATAAGGTGGATATTGTCAAACCCCTGCTGCTAAATCCAATAGTGATAAGTATTTCGGGTGGTTTGATATTAAACGTTGCTGGGTTAAAACTACCAAGCTTAATACTTGAAAGCTTTAGTTGGTTGGCAAAACCCGCCATTCCTGGGGCGCTATTTATTTTAGGTGCGAGCTTGGTACAGTATGGCGTACGAGGTAAATTACACGGTGCAATATGGCTAAGTGCAGTAAAACTGATGCTACTGCCGGGATTGGTTTATCTCTTTGCCACTTATTTAGGGTTGGCAACTCAACAAGTTCAGGTAGTGACTTTAATGAGTGCCTCTCCTTTGGGCGTTAATGCCTATCTTGTTGCTAGACAACTCGACAGCCAACAAGCAACGCTTGCGGCTACCGTTGTGCTGTCTACTGTGCTGAGTATGTTCAGCCTGACTGGTTGGTTATACTTTTTGGTATAACCGTTAATACCTAGGCGGCGTATACTTAGCAGCATCAATAATAGCCCATAAATGGAAAACGGCTGCAATCACGGGTGGAACCAATAAAAACCACAGTGCATATCCACCTACAACAACAATTGCGAAGATTAAAGCCGCCAATATACGACCTTGAACCAACTGACCAAGGCCAGGGAAAAAGACGTTACAAATCGCTGCAATTACATTACCACCAGAACCTTGTCCAGACATGGTTACCTCTCTTAGTTACTTAAAGTCTTTCTTTTTAATATATCAGATTTCATGCCAACCCTAACACTTTGATTTTAAAAGAAACCAATGAAACTCATTATTTTCTGTTCACTATAAGTTAGCCTAAACCACTAACTTTTAGCTTAAAGTTTAGCTATATTATTATGCGTAATTCAATCACTTTGATTTACATAAAATAATAATGAAAACAGGATGTCTTATGCTTGGCAAGTTTACCACCCCACTAACAAAATTAGTCGACAAGTATCTACCCGATCCATTTGTGATTGTACTTTTACTCACTTTTTTGGTGATGGTACTCGCCACATTGTTTACGCCGGCAACGCCTGTCATGGTGCTTGAGGCATGGGGTAATGGTTTTTGGAAGCTACTTACTTTTGCGATGCAGATGTTGTTAGTTTTGTTATGTGGTCACATGCTTGCCGTTACCCCTCCAATAGCAAAAGCGCTAGACCGTATCGCAGGCCTAGCTAAAACTCCCTCTCAAGCAATTATACTCACCACCTTTGTTGCGATGAGCGCCAGCTGGCTAAATTGGGGATTTGGCTTAGTAGTCGGGGCTTTGTTTGCAAAGGCCATCGCTCGAAAAGTGAAAGTCGATTATCGCTTGTTAGTGGCTAGTGCTTACTCTGGTTTTGTTGTTTGGCACGCAGGCCTATCAGGCTCAGTCCCTCTGACTATCGCAACCCCGGGCCACTTTAGTGAAAAGAGCATCGGTATTATTACCACTTCAGAGACAATCTTTGCATCATTTAACCTGCTCATCGTACTCAGTATTTTTATCGTTTTACCACTTATAAATAAACTGATGCTGCCCAAAGATGATGACGCAGTTATTGTTGATAAAGAAAAGCTCATTGAACAAAGTAATGATATCAGTAACCGCGATACTCCGGCTGCAAAATTAGAAAATGCTTCATGGCTTGGTATGTTAGGAGGAGCACTCGGTCTTAGCTACTTGGGCTTTTACTTTATTTTAAATGCAGGCACATTGACATTGAATATCGTCATAGCCCTGTTTTTGTTCTTAGCCATGCTGCTACACAAAACCCCTGCAAATATTCTTAATAGTCTACAGCAAGCAATTCAAGGTGGTGCCGGTATCGTGATCCAGTTTCCTTTTTATGCTGGGATCATGGCTATCATGGTCGAAACAGGACTAGCGCAACAAATATCTCAAGGATTTGTTTCTATTAGCAGTCAATGGACATTACCGCTGTGGAGCTTTTTAAGTGCAGGCTTTGTAAATATATTTGTGCCTTCAGGTGGCGGCCAATGGGCAGTACAAGCACCAATTATTATTCCCGCAGCAGAAGCGCTTAATGCAGACATAGCCAGAGTCGCGATGGCAGTTGCTTGGGGTGATGCTTGGACTAACCTGATCCAGCCATTTTGGGCACTCCCGGTACTTGCAATTGCAGGCCTTAAAGCCAAAGATATTATGGGGTTTTGCCTAATACAATTGCTGGTAACAGGTGTAATTATCGCAACTTTATTGTTGCTGCCCCTGTAAGAAGGTGCGTAATGCACCTTCTTACACAGGTTAACTTGATAAAATTTTCATTGGTAAGCTTAGGATTGGATTCTCTGAATCAGCAAAATGCATCATCACCGCAACATGACCTGTAATAACAACTATATACATAATGGCGCTGACCACTTGCCCATATCGGTCTAGGGGTAATAAGTGACTGTAATTACGGCCACGCCACTCGATCAGGATTTCAAAACTACCAATCAAAATGAATATTACCAGTAGGATTAAGCCAAAGGTGTAACTTATCCAAAGGCCGAATAATACCCCAGCCATACACGCCAATAACCCCACCCAAGAGCGCATTGAAAAGCTTATGCTTTTTAGAACATGCCCACCATCTAACGGCAAAATGGGTAGTAAATTGAATAAGTTCAACAGTGCACTTAATACTGCAACACCAGCAAAGATTTCCATCTCTGTCGCGTAATATAACACCACTCCAAGGATTGAGGTTATCAACCCAAATGCCGGTCCCATCAACGAAATAACTACATCTTGCCAGCGGGTCGTGATCTTATCGTCACTTACAGCCAGTCCACCAACGAAAGGGATCAAATAGATGCCTTTTGTTTTAATCCCAAAATAGCGCATAGCGCGGACGTGGCCATATTCATGAACGACTAAGCAAGCCACAAGCATAAGCGCAAACTGCCAAGAAAATAGCCATGCGTACCCTGCCACGGACGCGCCAGCCAAGGCAGCTTTAACCACTTTGGCACTTTTAAATAACTTTAAGCCCAATGCCGCCAAACCAAATAAGCTGCGTTTTTCTTTAGGTGTTTCAGTGCTCACTTCAAGCCACTGAAGTTCAGCTCCATTTACTGCAATCCCAAGTAACCCCTGAGGTAACTGCTCTGTATTTACCGCCAGTGCTTGTCCATCAATGGTCGCTAAAATGCCATTATGTTGCTCTTCAAAGGTAATCGCTTGCTGCTCGACAAAAAGCTGTACTACTTGTTGTTGGTTAAAAAAGATAGATACCGCTTTGTCCGCTAGCGAAAGCTCGACTCTATTCATATTCAGATCCAAAGGTCATTTGGGGCATTATCGCTAAAAGCGTCCGCCTCATAAAGTGCTGCCGAAATCTGAATTAGAAAAATGCAGGTAAAGTGTCATTATTGCGCTTCAAATTGAGTAAAAATCACCTTTTAAAGCGTTTTGAGATTTGAGCACTTTAAATTATTTGTACTAGACTTTAAGGAGGTAAGGTATACGAAGGAATTATTAATGTCATTAGCAAAACATCGGATAATGGTAGTAGATGATTCACCCGCGATCCTAGTTGTAATGCAAGCTATTATGACTGAGCTTGGCATTGAGCATGTCACAACCTGCTCAAGTGCGGTAAACGCTGTAGAAAAAATACGGCAGACTCCTCATCAATTTGACGCCATTTTTACAGATCTCAATATGCCCGAAATGGATGGCATGGAGTTTATTCGCCAACTGGGAGAGCTAAGGTTCTCTGGCGGCATTATTATTATTTCCGAAATGGACGAGAAGATTATTGATCTAGCAACCAACCTTGCCAGACAGTCCAATGCACATCTTATCGGCAATATTTCCAAGCCCGTACAATTGGTTGATGTCGAGCGCATGCTCAAAAAAATGGAGACATATACCACTGTAAAACGTAGCCGCATTGAAAAGGTGACCGAAAGCGATCTTTTGCATGCCATTAGTCACAACGAAATTACACCTTACTATCAACCAAAGGTTCACCGTGGTGACAAAAAGATAAAAAGTGTCGAAGTGCTAGCCCGTATTGTGTCTAAAAATACCGAGCAGGTCATTTTACCTGACCATTTCATTGGCGTAGCCGAAGATACAGATCTAATCAACATCATTACTTTCCAGCTTTTTGAAAAGGCGACGGATGAATTCAAAGCAATCAAGTCTGAGCTTAATTATCCGATTAAAATGGCCTTTAATTTATCGCCTGTGCAATTAAATGATCTGAGCTGCCCAGATAAACTGGCACTTATTCTAGAAATAAACCGTTTAAAGCCTAGTGATATCATTTTAGAAATTACTGAAAACCAACCGATGAATCAGTCTATTCAACTGGAAACAATGAACCGGTTACGGATCCGGGGATTTGATATTTCTTTAGACGATTTTGGTACTGGATTTACCAATATTCAGCAATTAAAGTCTTTGCCGTTTACCGAGATCAAAATCGACCGCTCTTTGATAACCCATGTGGAGTCCGATCGCTTTTCACAGGTACTTATCGACAGCTTAATCGACATCGCACAAAATCAACAGTTAGACATAGTAGCTGAAGGTATAGAGCGGATTGAAGAGCTACAATACCTTGACCGCTACAAGCATAGCCTGTTAATGCAGGGCTTTTTAATCAGTAAACCTAAACCACTAACAGACCTAGTAGGGTGGATACACTCTTGGCAGCGTATGATTAATTCGAACCCTTAACCTCTGGAGAGGGTGTTTCCTCTCCGTCGCTTTGTGCTTCAGGCGTTTCTCCAGCTTCGTCACTGTCTTCAATCAAATTATCATGATTATCTACGCGCTCTCGCCACTTTTGCTTAGCTGCTGCCTGCATATTGGTAGTTTGCTCTCGCTCATCAACAATATCCATTCCCATTAATGATTCAAGCAAATCTTCTAATGTCACTATACCTTGTACATCGCCATATTCATCAATAACAAGCGCAATGTGTAGACGCTTTGCCAGTAACGCTTTGAATAGCTCTGGCGCAGCTAGCGTTTCTGGTACGGTGTAAAGAGGTCGCGATAGCTTACCAATTTTATAGTCTTCTCCAAGCCTATGATAAGCAAGCATAATGTCATTCTTATGTACAAAGCCGATGATGTCGTCTGTATTTTTATCAAATACCAACACCCGAGAAAAAGCAACCGAGCCATGTTCAGACAAATACTCGTGCACTGTCATATCTTTATGCACCTTAAATAACACCGTTCTCGGTGTCATGATGCTTTCTAGTTTGGCATGACGAAAACGTAATAAACTACGAATGGTTTCAGTCTCGTCCTGATGCAGTGCACCAGCTTCAGAGCCTATTTCCGCCATCGCTTCGATTTCTTGACGAATATAGTGAGCCTCATCTTCTTTACGGCCTATCACTTTTGTTAACTGATCCGACATCCACACAAATGGCTTTAAAATTCGAACTAACCATATCAACGCGCTTGAAACAATCGGCGTTAGTCCGCGCCAATAAGTCGCTCCCAAGGTCTTCGGAATGATTTCTGATAGAACCAACACCAGCAGTGTCATCACTGCCGACGCAATACCGACAGCTGCATCTGAAAATACCACTGCAGCTTGCGCTCCAACACCTGCCGCACCGGCAGTATGTGCAACTGTATTTAACGTTAAGATAGCCGATAAAGGCTGATCGATATTGTCTTTTAGGCGCTGAACTCGCGACGCTAATGCATCGTTTTCTTGCTTTAAGATCCCTATATGACTTGGCGTAATACTGAGCAGCACCGCTTCCATCACTGAACAGATAAAAGAGATCGCTATTGCCAAAAACATGTAGGTTAATAAAAAAACCAAGTAAATTCTCCTCTTAATTCAACGCTAAAACATTACTTAAACACATTCGTTGCTTTGCTCTTCAACACAGACTATTAAATTTAGGACGTCTATCGCAGCAATACAACCAGTTCAAAATACTATGATATAGTTTTATCGTATAATTACCTACAATAGGCGCACATAAATGAAACTACGTACAGCCGTTACTCTACTATTTACGCAGTCTCAGCACAACTTTCAGCAAGCCCATTAGACGAATCAAAAATACAATTTTTGGGTCCCATCGCAGGCGAATCAACAATAAAGCCAGCGGATACAGCTCATCGTGATGCAATTATTGAAAACCTGCTACCATCATTACAACAAGACGCCAAACAGGTAACGCTATTCAATAATGAAAGCAAATGGCAAGCACTGAATAAAGTATCTCAATTAACGATACCTGGACTGCAGGCTCTGAAATTTAATTTCACTACTCAACGTTTTGTCTCTGGCAAACTCAAGCTTGAGGGCATCGAGAAAGCCAAAGTATTTCTAAATGGAGAGCCGGTCTCAGGTGTTAAAGAAGTTCAGCTTGATGTAGTCAAGGGCGATCATCAAATCCTCGTTATCGCCGAGCAGGTAAATGACTGGAATAAGGTTGATCTTAGCTTTGAAGGTGAAGCAGCGCATGACATTATCACGCTGACAGAAAAACAAACCAAAGCGCTGTCTGCAAAGCAGTTGTTTGATGCTCCAACAGTGAGTGCTATCTCACTTTCACCTAACGGCGAATATTACATTTCTACCGTACGCCACTACGATGATGAAAAAGGCAACTCAGCAATCACCGAAACTGCTTTATATAATGAAGATGGTGACATGCTTTACAGTTTCGATGGTATGAGTGCAAATAGCTTTGCATGGCGTGATGACAGCAGCAAGCTCACTTATTTAAAAGATAATAAAGCTTACACCCTTGATGTAAAAACCTTTAAACGTACTCAAGTTGCTACTAAGCTCAATGGCGCAAATAGTATCGAGTTTTTTGATAATGATACGCTTATTTTTGCGTGGACCAACAGCGGCAAAGAAGAAGGCAAACTGACTAAACATTATCAAGGATTAGAAGATAGATGGTCATATGCCCGCACTCAATCGCAAATCTTCTTACTCGATATCAAAAGTGGGCTACTTAATCCTGTGACCGTTGGCGCACAAAGCCACAGCTTGGCCGACTTTGACGCACAAGCAAACACGGTTTTAGCAACGCGTAATAAGCAAGACTATGCGCAACCACCTCACATGCTGACGGAGTTGGTAGAAATCGATCTATCAAACAATCAGCAAAATGTCATTGGCCAATACCGTACATTTAGTGGTGCTCAATACACTAAAAATGGTATTTATGTAACTGCAGGTCCTGATTTTGCTGAAGGTGCGGGGCGCAACTTACCTGAAGGTATGCTCGCGAATAACTATGATGGTCAACTTTATTGGATAGATCGCAAAGGCAACAATGTAAAAGCACTGAGTAAAAACTTTGATCCAGCCATAGGCAGCTTTACCGTACTCAATAATGGCGATGTGGTACTGAAAGCGACTGACCAAGATCGTCAACAGCTTTTCTTTTTCGACGAAAGTAAATCTACTTTCAAACGCTTAAATACCGGACTGGATGTTGTCGCAAATTATTCAGTGTCTAGTGAACGTAATCCAGAGATCTTATTCACAGGAACTACGGCATCAACTCCACAGCAGTTAAAAACCATGTCTGCCTCAGATAAGCGAGCTGACACGCTCTGGGACTCAACAAATATCGCATACCAGAATGCGGAAATTGCCAATCTCGAAGAGTTTAATTTTACTAATACTGAAGGCGTGGAGATTAAAGGCCGTGTGTATCTACCACACGATTTAGACAAAGCTAAAAAATACCCAGCACTTGTTTATTACTACGGCGGCACTTCTCCAGTGACTCGTGGCTTTACAGGGCGTTACCCCTTTAACTTATGGGCAGCAAAAGGCTATGTGGTTTATGTCTTGCAACCAACCGGTGCGACGGGTTTCGGTCAGAAATTCTCAGCAGAGCACGTCAATGCTTGGGGTGAACACACTGCTAATGATATCATCATGGGTACCAAAGAGTTTGTGAAAGCCTACCCTTTCGTTGATGATAAGCGTTTAGGTAATTTAGGTGCTTCTTATGGCGGCTTCATGACTATGCTGCTAACAACAAAAACTGATTTGTTCTCAGCTTCTATCTCACATGCTGGTATTTCTAATATTACCTCATACTGGGGCCAAGGCTGGTGGGGTTACTTGTATTCTGGCGAGGCTTCAAAAGGAAGTTTTCCCTGGAACAACCCAGCACTTTACTCACAGCATAGCCCGGTATTCAATGCGGACAAAGTAACAACACCATTACTGTTAATTCATGGCGACGCAGATACCAATGTGCCGCCAGGTGAAAGCCATAATATGTATACCGCCTTGAAGATCCTTGGCCAAGATGTTGAATTGGTCGAATACAAAGGCGCAGATCACCAAATTTTGGCTCGTGACCAGCGTTTCCATTGGTGGAACACCATGCTGGCTTATTTCGACAAACATTTAAAGCAAGAGCCACAGTGGTGGGAACATCTATACGGTAAGTAATCAACGCTAGGCGGCACTCTGTGTCGCCTTTTTTTGTTTAGTGAAGCAGCAATCAAACATATCATTGTATATAATTTAACAATAAAATTAAGTTCCCTCTTGATCGAACTAGACTGTCAGGTTAACGTGCCAGATATAGAGTTGTAAGAAATCGTTTCATACACTTCCAAGCAGCGATCTCTGAGTGTTATATTAACGACAATTAAACAACAATTAACAGTGAAAACATGAGCATAAAGGTTTTATTAGTTGAAGATGATGAACTCTTAGCAAAGCGGCTGTGTAGTCACTTTGAAAATACTGAGTTTAGTATCACTGTAGACAATACGGGTGCTACTGCACTTGAGCTTATTCAATCTCAAACCCAAAACCCATTTGTACTTGCCATTGTTGATGTTGTGTTACCCGCCACTGATGGCCTACAGCTCGCAAAAGAAATTAATACCTTATCGGATCTCGGAGTGATCATGCTTTCCAGCCGGGACTCTCAGGCCGATAGAATAGCGGGCCTTGCGCAAGGTGCTGATGACTACGTCTGTAAGCCTGTTGATACGCTTGAGCTTGAACTGCGTATGCGTGCCTTATACAAACGTTTAGTTGGTAATAAAGACGATGAATCGGAAGAGTTTATCGAATATGCTGACTTTAAACTACATCCTGATAATCGTACCTTAATTAATCAACATGGTATTGAATCTCGACTTACCGAAGCAGAGCATAAAGTATTAATTTGTCTTATTTCTAATGCAGGAAGGGCAACATCCAGAGAGCGTATTTCAGAAGACATTGGGCAACCTGATTGGAGCCCAAGTGACAGAACGGTTGATGTATTAGTTGGCCGACTACGCAAAAAACTCGGCGATGAAAAAGAGCAAAAACGCATTGTGACGGTTCGTGGTAAAGGCTATATGTTGTCGGCTTAACCTTTACCAATAATACACTCCCTATCTATTGAAATGCTGTTAGCTAATACTGTGTTAACTGAGCTAATAACCTCTCCAGCGCGCGATAACTAAGTGCTTCCTTTAAATGTGATAAGCTAATATTAGGTGTCGAGCTCAGATCCGCTATGGTACGTGCAACCTTGATTATTCGATGATATGAACGTGGTGATAGCTTTAGTTTTTCTGCAGCCTTTGCTAGAAATAAGCGTTCAGCATCAGCAAGATAGCAGATATGATTTAGCTCTTTTACACTCAGTTGATCGTTACATTTTCCCTGACGTGCTAAAGCTGCTTTATAAGCCTGCTCCACCCTAGCCCTTATTGTCGTGCTAGACTCTCCATCGCTCTGGGATTGTAGCTCTTCTGTTTTTAGACGAGGTAATTCTACCTGTAGATCTATTCGGTCTAAAAATGGACCTGAAATCTTAGCCAAATAGCGCAATACTTGATCTGGAGACGCTCTTTTATCAGTGTAACAACCTGTAGGGCTGGGATTTAATGCTGCGATCAGTTGAAAGTTTGCAGGGTAATCAACTTGCCGAGCTGCGCGCGAAATCGTTACCATGCCCGTTTCCATCGGTTCACGTAATGAGTCCAGCACCTTCCTATCAAACTCTGGTAATTCGTCCAAAAATAGAACACCATTATTTGACAGTGATATCTCACCTGGCTTAGGGTTCGACGAGCCTCCAACCAAGGCTACCGCAGAGCAAGTATGATGTGGAGCTCTAAAAGGCCTTGTTTTCCAGTTCGACTGACTGATTGTTTTTCCGAGTATGGAATAGATAGAAGCTGTTTCTAGCGCCTGATTATCCGTCATTAATGGCATTATCGTGGGTAGGCGCTGAGCAAGCATCGATTTTCCAGTGCCAGGAGGACCCAGAAATAAAACGTTATGTCCACCTGCCGCAGCTATTTCTAGTACTCGCTTCGCCCCCTCTTGTCCCTTCACCTCAGCCATATCCAGCAAGCTCCCACCTGAAGCTTGTATATTTAAATCGTCTGGGTAGAGTTGATTAAACATAAGTGATTGCTGGCCGCTTAAACCTAACCATGCTGTACGTAAGCAGCTTATAGCAACACGATTGGCATCAGCGGCAAGGCTCGCAACTGCATCGTTACTAATTGGTAGGTAAGCAGTTCGCCCCATCTTCGCTGCTGCAATAACAGATGGCAAAATGGCAGTGACCGTCCTCAGTTCACCATTTAACGCAAGCTCACCATAAAATTCTTTATCAGCAATAGCATGGCTATCTAACTGTCCTGATGCAACGAGAACACCTAGTGCGATTGCAAAGTCAAAGCGCCCCCCTTCTTTGGGTAGATCTGCTGGTGCTAAGTTTACTGTGATACGCTGTTCTGGAAATAAAAAGCCAGCATTAACAAGCGCACTACGGACGCGTTCTTTGGCTTCTTTAACTGAGGTTTCGGGTAATCCAACAATACTAAAGGCAGGTAAACCGTTGCTAAGGTGTACCTCAACAATTACCTCAGGTGCGGTAATACCAACTTGTGCCCGAGTGAAAACTCTTGCTAAAGACATCCATGTCTCCTAATTACTTAATATTTATATTTAAATACGTGTAACACCAAGTGGTATCGCATAGCCGCTAATCTCAATAACAAGGTTGCAGCCATAGACAATACCATTACATATTCCGTTGCCATGCCCAATTTAATTGCTTGAGTATAGACTACCCCACCAAAAATACAGGTGATCGCGTATAACTCTCCTTTTAGAAGAAGAGGGATCTCTCGGGCTAATACGTCTCTAATGACCCCACCAAAACACCCAGTCAATACACCCATGATCACAGCTGTAGTATCAGGCATTCCAATACTTAAAGCCTTTTGTACACCCATTACGGCGAAAAAAGCAAGTCCAATGGCATCAGCAACCTGCAGTACAGTTCTTGGAATATTTTGATGCCGATTTAACCACCATATACTCACAGCGACAGCAAATAAAATAGCGTAAATATAGCTAGTATCATGAAGCCAAAAAACAGGTTGATCCAAAATCAAGTCTCGTAATGTTCCCCCCCCGATACCAGTTACAGTCGCAAGGACAATCACACCAAAGCCATCCATATGTTTACTATGCGCGATTAAGGTTCCAGAGATCGCAAAAACCATAACCCCCAAGAGATCAAACCAATGATAGAGTTCCGACATTTCGTAATTAGTTGTGAAACAAAAGCAAAATCATAACGAAGATCTCACACAAAAGGTAGTGGGATCGCCAACATTTACAGTTTTCAATGTCCTAAGTAAAGTGTCTTTATAAAATATTTAGGATGAATGCTGTTAATCGACCTTTAATAAGGCCCTGGCTCGCTACGAACTAGGATGTTTTACTCTCTTTGTTTGGGGAGCCCAACAGCTCGGTGGGTAAACCACCTCCGACCACGCTGGTCAGTGCTGATGCTGTGGTAGGAGCGAGTTTACCTCGCGAGGTTTTATATCTCAAATCTCTATGCCCCACATAGCAAAAAACCCGTCGCATTGCTGCAACGGGTTTCTTTTATTTGGCCCTGACGATGTTCTACTTTCACATGGGAAGCCCACACTATCATCGACGCTGTTTTGTTTCACTTCTGAGTTCGGCATGGGGTCAGGTGGTTCCAAAACGCTATGGTCATCAGGAAATTCTGTTCATTAATGAAGTATCC